>FR901724.1:0-4477 GCA_000437675.1 Prevotella sp. CAG:891 | reverse complement strand
CGCGAACGCCCGCGTCGCAATTGACACTACCCCCGCAAAGTAGCGCGTCTACCAATTCCGCCACCTCTCCATTGATGCTTCAGATTAAATTATTAGCCTACACTCTTTAGAGTGCCCAGAACAGGACTCGAACCTGCACATCATTGCTGACACTAGTACCTGAAACTAGCGCGTCTACCATTCCGCCACCTGGGCTAATAATTCATCATGTCGAGCGGAAAACGAGACTCGAACTCGCGACCCCAACCTTGGCAAGGTTGTGCTCTACCAACTGAGCTATTTCCGCTTAATTACTGTTTCCAGCAGCATTTCCTCTCAAATGCGGTGCAAAGATACGACTTTATTTTTACACTCCAAATTTTTTCGCCATTTTTTTTACAAAAATGCAACTTTATTGCAGCATTCTGCCTTTTCAACGCACTTTCTCACCCAATTCTGACCTCTTTCACCCCTGTTTTACCATACCTACACACCTCCCTCCTACTCTTCATTATTTAATAGATTACTATTGATTTTTCTACCTCTCTGCCGTTTTGTATGTACCATTCTTTAATGCTACCCTATCCGATTTGACAAACTTATAAAATCATAGAAAAACATACAGAATTCTATAATTTATGTTGTCTTCCTGTCTCAACCTTGCTGGTTGCAATTCCATTTCTTACGAAGCGGAAAAGCAGAGCCGTCAAGTCCTCAGGCGTAGATTTGGGGTAATCTGCCCCTATTTGTTTTTTTATGATAAGAGAAAGAAGATTCAGACTTGCATTGTAATCACGATCTATTATAGCACCACACTTGGCACAATGATAGATGCGGTCGCTCAATTTTAAGTCTTGCTTTATATGACCGCAAACACTGCATGTTTTGCTTGACGGATAGAAACGGTCGGCTTTCAGAACTTTAATCCCGTTCAGCATCGACTTATATTCTATCTGTCTGCATAACTCACCGAACGCCACATCTGAAACGGATTGGGCCAGCCTATGGTTGCGCACCATTCCTTTCACGTTCAAATCCTCCAATGCAATATGCGCATAGTGTGTGGTAAGTATTGTAGTGACTTTCTGTGTGAAATCACGTCGTATATTTGCCACTTTTCTTTGTGCATTGGAAAGTCTGACAGACAGTTTCCTGTAGTTGTTCGACTTTTTCTTGCCTTCCAAACGTTCCTGCTTGTTTCTCGCGTGTACACATTTGTCAAGCTGTCTGCTTATTTTCTTTATTTTTCTCAGGTTCTTTTTCAGCGGCTTCGGATTCTCTACGGTAATTCCGTCGGAAAGTATCAATGCTGACTTTATGCCAAGGTCAATCCCTGCCATCCGGACTCCCTTGTCGGTGTCAGCGTTCGGATGGGTACGCTTGTATTCATCCTCCACCGCTTGGACGCTGAAAGATGCAAAGTATTTGTTTCCCTGCTGTGATATTACCACTCCGTTTATCTTTCCGATAAACCGCAGCCGTTCAGTCATCTTCACCCAGCCGAGATTGGGGACTTTAAGATACTGATGTTTCTGTTTTTCGTTGTGTGGTATCTTTCTGAAATTCTTTGAATTGCGATTTGTATCAGATAATGAAACTTGGTCACCGCCAATATAGAAACTGCCTTCGTTATCCTTCTTTCTCTTAAATTGCGGATAGGAAACGATACCTTTCTTCAAATCCTCGAAGAATTTCTTGAAAGCCTTTCCAAGATTGATAAACGGCTGTTGCGTAGCATATTTTGTGACTTCACCGACAAATGGGAACTCTTCTTTCTTGATAGCATTGAACGCTTTCTTCAACCCATAAGCATCTACTTTATCACCTTCCTTATAACGGCGTTGCCATTCGGCAAGACCCCAATTATAAGCAAGACGGGCGCAACCGAATGCCTTGCGGAAGTAGCTCTTCTGCTTGTTGTTCGGTACGAGTTCTATCTTATGGGATATGGTTATCATTCTTTACTATTCAAATTTTCGGCTACTGCCTTGTTTACATCTTCTAATAATTTCTTGTTTTTGTTACTTCTACTACCATACAGACGGGCAGAAAATACGGTGATGATTTCCAGAACGTCCTTTGCAAGTTCTTCTTCAAACCTTACGTTTTCCTCTCCTTTATTGATAATTATTACCTCCACCTCCTTGGCCTCACAAATAGCGAACACAAGTTCTGCGCCAAAGCGAAGGAGTCTATCTTTATGCGTTAATACCAATCTTCTCACTTGCCCTTCAAGGATGAGATTCAGAAGCTTTGTCAATCCTTTCTTATAGTAGTTCATGCCACTCCCAAGGTCTCTTGTATTACTTCATATTCAAATCCTTTCTTGGCGCAGTAGGATTCAAGGACAGCAACTTGGCGTATAAGATCTTCCTTTTGGTCGTGAGATGAAACACGGGCATAAGCAATGGTTTTTAATCCATCTTGAACTATGTGACGGTTGTCCTTGATGTTTTTCAAAGACTCTAATCTATAACGTCTGTTCCCTCCACGGGTCAGTTCATCAGGTTTGAGCAATCCTTTTTTGTCCCAATTGCGAAGCGTGGTTGTGGTTACTCCCAAAACCTTTGCAGCCTCTCCGATTGTCATTAACTTCTTCATGTATGCAAAGGTAAGAAAAAGTTCATACTTATAAAATATACTTCTATCTTTTTGTATAGTTTTATAATTATAAGCTAACAGTAGTTAACCCTCTTCGCTGTTAATGTTAAACAGCAATCGGCTCTATAAATAAAAATACATTAAAAACAAAACCTTGCTTTTTCCATCAGTCTGCCATTGTTGAGCAACAGAACGGGCTATCTCCAAAAATGACTCCGCGATTGTTGAAATTAGTTCCGAGATTGTCGAAATTAGTTCCGAGCTAGTTTAATTTAGTTCCGAGCTAGTTTCAACAATTTTGGAACCACTGATAATCAGCGTTTTCAAAATTTCGCAGAAGACAAGCTCCGCGTACACGGAGTTCGTCTGAAATGAAAGTAGGTGCAAGTATTCGTTTTTTACCTTTATTGTGTTATTTGTTAAAAGCGACATATGCGTAGCAAACCGCGAAACAAATTCCACACACCAAGTGTGATTTGTGAGATTACGCTTCGAGATGTAGATTAGAGCGTGCGTCACAAAAAAGATGATTAACATTACGAATGACCGTTGCCCAAACAATTCGTCACAGCACCCTTTTTCATACACAATAGTGCAGCTTTTTGTTTCATCCACCTCTGCAAAAGCACTCTTAATCATTCATCTATCTAAAAATTACATGGCTTTTAGTTGCTAATCATTTTAGTTTGCTTAATTTTGTACGTGCCGACATTGGTTTTTAACAACAAACCAACCCAAGAATACGGAGCAAATTGCTATAGCGTGATCTTCGGCTTACAGTAATACAGCCCCTATGAAACGAAAAATTCTTTACCTAATAAATCCCATTTCAGGAACACAACGTAAACACGGCATTGCCAAACTTGCAACTGAATTAACCGACCGCAATAAATATGATATTGAAATCATCAATACTGAATATGCGGGTCATGCCACACTTTTAGCCCAAGAGGCTGTAAAACGTGGCATTGACATCGTTGTGGCTGTTGGCGGAGACGGCACAGTCAATGAAGTAGGCCGTGCTTTGGTACACACGCCTACTGCACTTGCCATTATTCCCTGCGGATCCGGAAACGGTTTGGCACGCCATTTACACATTCCACTTTCTCCACACAAAGCCATTGACATTATCAATCACGGAATTGTTCACTCGCTCGATTACGGCACCATCAACGATCGGCCCTTCTTTTGCACCTGCGGCGTTGGGTTCGATGCCTTCATCAGCGAAAAATTTGCGACAGCCGGCAAACGGGGACCTCTCACTTACATTGAAAACACTTTGAAGTCGGGATTGAAGTATAAGCCCCAAACTTATACGCTCGAAAATGAAAACGGCACAGAAAGTTGCCAGGCATTCCTCATTGCCTGCGCTAACGCCTCGCAATACGGCAATGATGCGTTCATTGCCCCGGGTGCCAGCATGAAGGATGGGCTACTCGATGTTGTTGTGATGAAACCCTTCAACACCATTGAGGCTCCACAAGTTGCCCTGCAACTGTTCACACGCAAACTTGCCGGAAGCAACCATGTTCATACCTACAAAGCGCAAAAACTCATTATCAGAAGAGAATCGGAAGGTGTGGCACACTACGATGGCGACCCGTTTTGGACAGGGAAAACCATTGAAGTAAGCATACAGCATCAGTCGTTCAATGTGGTAGTCAACCCTTTTCAAGACGAGGACACCCTCCCGCCAACATCCAATCTTTTACAGCTGATACCCGAATTCTTTAAAGAATGGAAAGCCATGCCCGAGGATTTAATAAACAAAACTGGCGAGGATTTGCGAAGACTGAACCGCAACTTGATTGAAAAAATCAAGAGAAATAAATAGACCATGGAATTTAGTAGAACCTACCACAACGTAACCATCCCATCTACCCCATATTTCATTAAG
>FR901723.1 GCA_000437675.1 Prevotella sp. CAG:891 | reverse complement strand
TGATATAAAAGAATGGGGTAGATGGGATGGATACTCTGAAACACTTATGCGTGATTGCGTATTACCCAAGTTCTTTCAACTGAATTGTTTCTACTGTTCACTCGTCCCCAATGTAAAACACCGCAAAAGCCGACTTCCAGCCAGCGGATTTCCATTGCATGACAAGGGAAATTCCGTTGACCGGAAGTCGGCTTCATGTTACTTTGGGGGAATGTCAGTTTACTTTTGACCCCTTCAAACAAGGGAGATAGGATTGCCGTTTAGCCACGTTTTTGGCGTTCGCGTTCGGCATTCCGGTTTTTCGGCGTGCGCTTGGTGGTTTCCTTTTGCTTCACGATTTCGCGTGGTTTCTGCAAATAGCGCGGCACCTCGTTGATGCGCCATGTTTGCTCCACGTCCCAGTTGGCACGTATGGTGAGCGATGTAGGGTAGTAGTACACCTCCTCGGGCTGACGGCCTTCGGCATAATTGCCCGTGTCCCACAGGCCGTTGCCGTTGCGGTCGTTGAACAGACGAACGAACACATCGCCGGGTTCGAGGTAGAAGAAGTCGGCACGGCCGTCCTTGACCTTGGCCTGTCGCATCACTTTGTCGCCGTTAGTCACGAGCTGTACCACGGCCGAGGTGTCGGCATCGGGCAGAATCAGGAAGAGCGAACCGTAGGCATCGGCCTTCGAAATGGAAAATTGTGCGTCGAAGTTTTCAACCACTTTGTCCGATATGCCCCTGATACATGCCGAGTCAACATTCAGCACATACTGCTGTCCGGGACGCCAGGCACCCTTCAGTGTGTAGCGCAAGAGCGAAAGTGAGTCGCGTTCGAGCTTGAAGGGGGCATTGTGATATGTGGAGTCTACTTGCAGGAACAGGTGGATGCCCGCTGTATCCATACTTTCAGCCGGTTCGGCCAGCGTAAAGTGCAGGTTGCGGTCGGGGGTCATGCTGCTGCGGATGTGAAATTCCACTTTGAGCGGTTCGACGGGCGGCGTTTCCTGCGAAAAGTCGCCCCGTTTATGGCGTTTTTCTAGTCCGCGTTGCCAGCGTTCCATGATTTCGGCCTCCATTTTTTTGCGGCGTTCGTAAGTAAAGCGCGGCACCAGGTAGAGCGTGTCGGTTTGCATATAGTTAGCTCCCGTCGAATCGTTCGTGGCCTCGTAGGTGCAGATAATGCCAAGCGAATCGCGGTTGACGAGCGTTGTGTCTGTCAGCCAGTATGTCAGCGTGTCGTTGCCCGCAGTTCGTTCGCGCAGCAAGTATTTATCGGCGTCGAAGTCGATACCTTGCACTTTGGGTTCGTGGACCGAAGGAGCCGTAAAGTAAAGTTTGAACCACGCAGGGTCGCGTTCGGTTTTCAGCAGTTGTCGCGTCAGGTTCTTCTCCGAAAAGGCCAGCAGCACCACGTCGTCGGGCGTGTAGTGCGTAAAGGGCACCGAGCGAATGGTGTCGATGTGCACGGTGTCGGCCCAGAGCGTGTCGCGGCGTATGTCGGGATAGCTCGACGGGCGTATGCTGTCGCGGCTGAAGGCCAGCATTTCGCCGCGTACATAGCGGAAGTCGTTGTCCATGTCCTTCAGTGCATAGGCGCGGTAAGTGCCGGGGGCTACTCCCTTGATGCAAAAGTGCCCGTTGCCGTCGGTGCGTGCCACACGCATAAAGGGCTGTGTGGTGAAGGCCGAATCGGCCAGGTTGCTGTGTAGCCCGACGAGAATGCCTTTCACGGGTTCCAGGTTGTCGGCCTGCAGCACATAGCCGGCTACTTCGAGGGTGTCGACGCGGTTGCCCGTTGAAAAGTAGTAGGTAAAGTTGCCCAAGGGGTTACCTTCGTTCGAATCGACAATGGCATCGCTGAAGTCGATGGTATAGGTGGTAGCCGGTTTCAGCGTGTCGAGCAGTTCGATGCTGATACGTTTGCCCGCTGTTTTGATTTCGGGCATATTGATTTGCGGTGGCGACACAATCACCTTTTCCTGTGCATTCTCCACCTTGATGAGTTCGTCGAAGGCAATGGTCACCTTGTGGGAGTTTACGCCCGTTCGTCCCAGTTCGGGCGTCATGGCCACGATGCGCGGCGGAGTTTCGTCGTAAGGTCCGCCGTCGGGTCCGCTTCCGGGGTTGGCACAGCCCGTGAGCATGTATAGCACGACCACCATACCTATAATAAGGAGTGCTTTAACGTAAGTATTCAATGTAGTAATCAGTTTGACGGAAATGAACCGGTTATTGTTTGCTTTCGTCGTGAATGAGCTTCAGCACCTGGTCGATGATGTCGCGGTGATTATTGAGTCGAGGCACTTTGTGCTGTCCGCCCAGTTTGCCGATGCTTTTGAGCCATTCGTTGAACAGTCCTTTGCGTGCCGACACAATTTCGAGCTGTTGCAGCGTAATGTTTTTGTAGCGTTTGGCTTCGTAGTCCGAGTTGATGCGCTGCAGTGCGTTGTCCAGGCATTCGGCAAAGGCTGCGAGGTCGGCAGGTTCCTTTTCGAACTCGATGACCCACTGGTGTCGGCATTTTCCTTCGGCGTTCATAAACACTGGGGCAGCGGTGTATTCATTCACCACAGCTCCCGTAGTGCGGCAAGCCTCGAACAAGCCCTTTTCGGCATTGTCGACAATGAGTTCCTCGCCAAAAGCATTGATAAAGCTCTTGGTTCGGCCGCTGATGATGAATTTGTAGGGGTTGACCTCGGTGAAGCGCACTGTATCGCCAATTTGGTAACGCCACAGTCCGCACGAAGTGGAAATGACGATGGCATAGTTTTTATTAGCCTCGACCTCCCACAGCGGCAACACGGTGGGGTTGTTGCGTCCCACTTCGTCGAGCGGTATAAATTCGTAGAACACGCCGTAGTCAATCATCAGCAGCATGGCCACATCGGTAGGGTCGTTTTGCAGGCCGAAAAATCCCTCGCTGGCGTTGTAGGTTTCCATGTAGTGCATGCGCGGCGAGGTGATGAGCCGGTGATACTGGTCGCGGTAGGGCGTAAAGGCGACACCGCCGTGAAAGAACACTTCGAGGTTAGGCCACACTTCTTCAAGTGTGTTTTTGCCGGTGATTTCGAGCACGCGGTTGAGCACGGCCATCATCCACGAAGGCACGCCCGACAGGTTCGTCACGTTCTGTTTGGCTGCGATTTCGGCGATGCGGTCGCGTTTTTCTTCAAAGTCCGACAGGAGTGCGATGCGTTTAGGTGGCACGCGCACCAGGTTTACCAGCGGATTGATGTTTTCAATCAGTATGGCACTCAAATCGCCCACGAGCGAATGCGGCAGGTTGTAGTTGGGTGCATGGCTTCCGCCCAGAATCAGTGCTTTTCCGTCGAACAGGCGGCTGAGCGGATTGTTGTGCAGGTAAATGGTCACGGCATCCTGTCCGCCGGCGTAGTGCGTATCGTGCAAGCCTTCGCGGCTGACGGGAATAAACTTGCTTTTATCGTTGGTTGTGCCCGACGATTTGGCATACCATTTCACTTGGCCGGGCCACAGCACATGGTTTTCGCCATGTCGCATCCGGTCAATATACCCTTTCAGTTCCTCGTAAGTGTTGACAGGAACTTTTTTAGCGAAATCCTCGTAATTGCGCATCGACTCGTAGCCATAGCGCTTTCCCCATTCCGTGTCGGCAGCTCGTTGCAGCAAATGGGCCAACACCTTGCGCTGAATTTCTTCGGCGTGGGTGCCATAGCGCTCGATGGCGCGGTAGCGGCTGCGGAAAAAAGGACGTATGATTGAAGTTATACTCATAATGACCGCAAAATTACGCATAAAAACGGCTTGCTTTGCCACTCATCGGCCTAAAATTGAGCAATTAACCGTTTTTTCGCACATTTGGCCCGTGCGTGCCAAGGTGTATGTCGTATTGCCTCTCAAATGCTTGTTTCGTATTCTTTATTTTATTTCGGAACAACAGGTATGCGCCAAGTGAACAGACTGTAAAAGGTATCGTAACAGTGCCTAAAAAATGAGGCGGCGCAGGTGCTTGTGGGGCAACTGCTTTATTCATCAACCAAGTCTGCCAAGCGGTCCATTGCGGGTTGCAAATCTTCGGGAATGCCCTCTTCCCACGAAGGCACGTCCAGCACAATGCCATCCAAAGCCAAAAACATTTCTTGGGGTATGGGCACTTTAAATGTCGATGTATCTAAGTCTTCGGTCCAGTCGTATCCCTCTTGATAGGGGTCGTGTTGCGGATTGAAAGCATAGCGTTGTTCTTGGTAAAAGCCTGAAGTGTAGTTTTGTTCAAGCGTCTGAATGATGTTGTAGTCTTCCAGATACCACTTGTCAGTACTTTCACATTCCTCACGGTTTGCAAACTTCTTACTGAAGCCGGGAGCCATCTGCCAATAAAGCAGTAGGCAAGTGCCCTTGTCAGTGTCGGGTTGTTCCACAATCCATTGGATAACATTTTTGGGATTGTCGAAGTTCCATGTTAAAGCCAACATTTGGCGAGCCTCAGGGTCATGTTTCTTCAAGTAATCAATGATGAGTTCGGCACTCAATTCGTCGTAAGCGTCTTCATCAATGCGTACATCGCCCCAATCGTAGTTTTCGTCTAAAAGTTTGGTTATATAGTCCATAATGAAAAAATGTATGATTAAATTTTACCCTGCAATATTAGCATTGAGAATGCCTTTTTTCAAAGAGCCATGAATTTCTACGACATGTCCCCAAAACATATCATCATCTTCATAGTAAGCAGCAAAGCTTCCATTCGGTGCGATAGATATTTCCGAGAGAGTAATGCGCTTTGCAAACGTATCTTCAGTGATGGGTTGGGCATCCTCGTTTTCCTCATCGTCTGCTAACCATTCGTTTGCAAGTGAAGTGAGTTCTTTGGCAGCAAATATCCTCATGGCTTTATCCCATGAATCCTGTTCCTTAACTAATTGTTGGGCTGCAGAGCGAGCACGGCTCCATGATGATTTGCTATCCGGGTTAACCTCAAGCATGAAAGAAACCTGATTGCCCTTCCATAAAAGAGATGATTCAAACATATAAAAATCCCGATTTAGGGTCAGTGTTCCCAACACTTTGTCCTCGATGATTACAGGTTTTTTATATTCCATCAGAACAGTCTCTAACTTCGGACAAGCAACCGTATGTTCCAAAACCTCAGTGATTGCCCAACTATTATTTTTTTCGGGACTAATGTGTTTAGGCACATATTCATCTAAAAGTTTCCGAACCTTGATACGGCATATTTGTTCTCTAGCGAATCTGTTCCACCCTTTTTCGCTGTTTTTTTCTTCCTCTGTGACGGGCCACTCCAAGCGTCCCTCCCGAATGTCGGCTTTTCCAGTATCGCAAAACACCATGCCCAAAGAAATCACAGCCATATCCCAAAAGCCATTATTATATCCGGCACCCAAGGTTCGTTGAATCAAGGCGATTACCTCCTTTTCTTCCGAGTCGTATCGCTCATAAAATTTTTCAAACATATTTTCCTTTTTCATATTACTGTTAATGGTTTAGCGGGAGACAGCGTGAGGTGTCAAAGATGCTTGTTCGCAACTACTTCAATAGTAAGTTTTTTCCATATTTACAACCTCATTTGCACTTTCGTCCCAAAAGAGTGTTCCGCATTTCTCGCATTTTACATTTTTCATATTGCTTTCTTCTTCAATCGACATATCATAATATGCAGTATCTTTACATTCAGGGCATATTATGTAAATAACCACTCTACCTTGCTTTTGCTCTAAAGTTGATAGTTTCCAAAAATCGGATTTTATAGACTTTAGTTTTGGAGCATCTTTCTTGTAGGACACCATTATATTATATGTGTCGTTCTCTAAGTCAAGCAATACAATTCGTGCTCCGAGCTTTTTTAAGAGCTTATCAAAATAGGATAATGCAAAGGGAATGAAATCATCTCGTTTGGATTCTTCTGTCTCTTGATTAAACTTTTGATAGACATCTTCTTCGGAAACTGATAAATGCTTTCCTAACATTGATTGCAACCGACTGTTGAAAAAATGGTATAACATACCTTCTTTATCTTCACCGCTCCAATCGGCTAAAAGAATAGCTTTTCGATTCACTAATTCGTGAAACAGGCTTTCGTCGTCTTTGATGCCCTGTACATCAATTTCCATAAGTTCTTTTTCTCCAAGAACTTTTGCGAGCATTTTTTTATAGTCCATAATTCTTGTTTATAATTTTGTTGTTATCACTAATGGTTTGACAAGGAGCTGCGTTAGCAGCTATCTTGGCTTGTTATAGATAGTTATTTTGCCATATCACAAAAACAACTTGTTTTGTGCACTGTTGCAGCATTTGATTTTAAGGTGTTTACACATTCCTCATATTCCTTTTCTGTATAAAGAACCTTGTCTTCAAAACCTGTTGTCCAAATTTTCTGAACGTCTTCCTGTAAATATGGTTTTATAATTTGTGACATATTGTTTTTTAGTGTTGTCACTATTTTCTTGACCTCAAACACTTTTTCATCTAACCAGTCATGTTCAGGCAAATGTGCAGGACTTGCTATGATGAATTGAATTTTGTCTGGCATAACAGAAAAGCAATCCAGTTTATTGCAATAGGTCAGCGGTACAAAACAATGCCTCAAGTCTTTTATAAGTTGTAGTAAGATACTATTGTCTGTTTCTGCATTATATAATATCGGTTTCTTTTTGTGAGTATTGATAGTTATACAATGACATTTTCCACTTGAAAATAAATATCCATGTAAACCGACGGAATTTATCTCGGGGGCTTCTTTTAGGGGAATACCTTTTTCATATAATGGAAGCAACGACAAGTAAAGAGTATAATCGGAAAAGCATTCTCCATATATATGAGCCTTATCCAAAGGAGATAATCCATCTTCATCAACTATTGATATATCCGCTCCTGATTTGATTAATAAAAATACGCAGTCAATACAATTATATCCACAAGCTGTTAATAAAGCTTGCCCCATAATTTGGGCTTTATTTTCTGCTAATTCATCTATAATCAATTTTGATATTTCTAATTGTCTCATTATGGCATCTTTCCCATATTGCTGCCGGTTAACGGTCCATTTTAATAGAGATGCTGCATCATAGTTGATTTTTGCTCCTCTCTTTTGTAGCCACTTAAATAATGAGACATCACAATTTCCACAAGCTGGAAAGTAGAGCTTGTACCAATCTTCGTCCGTTAACGGAGAAACGGAATTTACTGTTTCAATATACCTGATTTGTTCATCTAAGTTTGAACAATGTCCTATATATTGCTGCAACTTATTTCGTTCTTTAGCATTCATGTTTTATCTATAATGGCTTGGTGAGAAACAGCGTTAGCTGTTATCTCGACCTTGTTATCAGTAATTTATTTTGATATACCAGTATATGTAAGTACTATAAAGCAGCTATATAAATCTATTATGAAAAAAAGAAATTCATAAAATCAGTAGCATTTTTTGTACTCATATTTTGGCTTAAAATTTTTTGGCATTCTTCTAAGAAAAGATCTGTGGTTTCTTCTTCATCATCCGTAGTATCAAAATGAAATACAGTTTCTTCCATTTTCATACATTCTGATAACACATGAAAAAATTCACTTAAACTGTCACTTAGTTTATAAAATATTTCCTTTTCTATAGAACCATATACACCTCCATCTATTTCATTATAGTATATGGCATCTTCGTCTCTTGTTGCAAAAACAATCCAATTTTTATTCCACTTAGCATCATCAGGAATCCATTGATTGTCTTTCGACAGAATTGTATACCAACCTCGCTGCGCTTCTGCTAATTCATTTTGAGGATATATATCCATATTAAATTCACCACCAATAACTATTGGTTCGTTAAAGAGCATTATGTTATACATATCTTCTAAATTATTTGAATTAGAAAATTTTGTATCATTAATTTGGAAAGAACCAAAGTCGTTTCCTTGACGACCAAATGTCTTTTTGAAAGAAATTAAACTATCTATGAGTTTCATAATTAAATATATTAAAGATGTTTTTAGATTATATTTTCTATAATAAAATTACAATTCAGAAAATTACACAATATAATTACTGATAATGTATTTATAAACTCACCCCATGTGCTGTATATTTCGGTAAACAACACCCACGGGTGCATTTCCTAACCTTTAATAGCAGTACCTTGTGTCAGGGCTTGTTTAATTCGTTGGATATTTCGTTTGTTATGACCGAAAGAGCAGATAGAAGTACGCTTATTCAGGTCGTTAACGCTGTTGAGCCATACCTGGTTTTGGTCGAACACGATGAATATCTGTTCTCCCCATGTCAGATGCCAAAGAGCCGGATTGGTATGCGCCACGATACAATCGTCGCCGTAATGATCAATGTCCCAGTCATAAGTCACCGACAAATGGTATATGCAGTCGTAAATAGCTTGTTTGTTGAGTGTGGTAGGCAGGTTTTGGAATTTTAATTTACTACGCTGCATGCGATAGAGCACATAAGCAAGCGGTACGCATGCGATGGCAAACCAAAAAGCCAGAGATAGAAATAAACCGTCTATGTAGAGTGTTACACCCGTAATGCTCAAAAACATTACTGCAAACAACAGCGACAAGTGCGAAGCACCATAGTGCGTATTAGCCCAACTTATGATAAGGGGGAGGGTCTTGTTTTTCAATACAAAAGCGGCAAGGGGTGCATCCTTCTCCTCTCGGTAGCGATGCCGAAAGGCAAGCCACCATGTCAGTTCGAACAAACCACAGGCTGCAACGGTGACAAAAAAAAAATAAATTCAGTTCTTCTGGTTTGCTTTTCTTAGGTTCAATGAAATAAGGTATTCCGCCAAAGGTCAGTTCTTTGCTGGCTACTTCATAGCCATCGCTTGAAAAGTAATAACTGTAAACGTACTTTTCATGTCCATCTGCGTTGGAATAGGAAGTGCTTGACGGTTGAGTTGTTTTTCCGTTAATGATTAACAAAGGGCGATATTGGTCAGGACGAACGTTGCAAATCAGCTTGGCACGGTATTTGGCATAACCGCCGGTTAGTTTCTCCACCTCCAGCCTGCATTGCAACTTGCTCCTATCCACTTCAGCCCGACGAACGCTTACACAACGTCCGGGTGTGGTCAACGTTTGATGTCCCACTTTTACTGAAGCAGCAGGCAGCGGAATTTCGCCGCTTACCTTAAAGCGTATAAAGTAGTAGAAACCCGTTTCATGTTTTTTACTTTCCACACCATTGACAGAGCCATAACTGCTCATTTTGTGCGGTTTGGGTCCGCTAACCACCTCAATGCTGTCGCCGAACACCGGGGCTGCAACCGAGTCGAACTGGGCATTGACCAGAGCATACGTCAGTTTCAGCACCTGTTTGGCACGGATGCCACCCAGCGTGTCCAACTGCATACAGAAATATACACTATCGGCTGCCGAGGCATTGGCCCGAACCGAGGGCGACAATGCCGACAACAGCAATAGGCAGATTATCAGTGTATTCCTGATTAAACTGCCCCTTGTATCATTTGGCTGTTTCGTCATATACTGATAGAGTTTTTTTAGAACCACCCTTCTGTGTGTCTACTCATTTACACTGCTGCAAATATAAAGAAAGAAATAGGAAAACCAACAGTACGGTTGGTTTTATTTTGTTAAGGGTGGTTCTAAAAATGCTCTCAGGCCGATTCGTGCTTCACTGTATGCGTATTTTTTAAGTAGATGCGGTGCATGAAAGTGATTTTCTCAGCATCTACTCATCTCCTAAAATGATTTACGCCCTAAATTCGCCGGGCCGTTCTCCGGCTAAGATTCAGGCTTTCAGTAGCGAATACAGGAAGTGCAGGCTTTGCGACAGTTTCCGGGTGTCCAGTCCTTGGAAAAAGCTCTGTTCAAATGAAGTTCCGAAAAACACTTGCCAAAACATCGAGGCTGCTTCATTCACATCTACCTCCTGCCGTATTTCTCCGCTATCCTTGGCCTTTTCGAGGGCTGTTTTCCAAAGTTCAAGGTTTTGGTTGAATATGGCAGCGATTTTTTGCTCCACATGCGGATAGTACATCCTTACCTGCATCAGCAAGTGGTAATAGTAAAAGTTGACGCAGCATTCGCCAGAGTGGTTGCCATCGTCGAGCAGTTTCACAAGTCGCTGCCTCGTGTTCTCCACTCCGGCTACATATTGGTCAATAAAATCCATGAGCGAGCCAGTCGTAAAGTTGAATTTGTTTTTTGTGTGTTGGGTGTCGAACACATACTTGTCGGCCACAGCTATAAACAAATCCTGCTTTACCGGGAAATAATAAGTCAGTCCGGCTTTCGACAGTCCGCAGCTTCTGGCTATTTCCATTTGGCTGGCTTTCTCGTAATTCATCCTAGCGAATATCTGCAAGGCCTTTTCCAATACCTCGTCCCTGTTGGTAAACATCTTAAAAAATTCTTTGTCAGTTTTTATTTGCGAATCTGAAGTCGTCTGAACTTTTATGAATTCAAGATTATGCCTTTAATTTTTGAGGCGTTTTGGGCCTTGAAGAAGGAGTGTAGCGAGCTACACGACAGATGAAAGGTCAAAAAACGGCCAAAAAGAAAGGTGAATATTGAATTTAGAAGAGATAAATCTCCAAATCAAAACTTCGTCAGAAAAGTTTAGACGACTTCTCTATGTTTTTTGTGTGAACTCCTTGCCCTCTGATGTATTTTAAGCCCCGGTACTTCACACCTCGCGCCCTTGCAGGAAGGTGCGGGCAATGACGGGTGTGGTGTAGGCATAGGCCATGAATTCGGGCGATGAAATGGGTGAGGTAATAAAAAAGTTTGCCACTTTTCCCGGCGCAATGCTACCATATTCATGGCTCAGCCCCATAGCGGCAGCCCCGTTGAGCGTTGCTGCGTTGAAGGCTTCGGAAGGCGTGAGCCGCAGTTTGATGCAAGCCAGCGAAACCACAAACTTCATGTCGCCCGAAGGGGTAGACCCCGGGTTGTAGTCACTTGCCACAGCCAAAGGCAAACCTGCCTCCAGCATTTTGCGTGCCGGAGCGTAGGGCATGTTTAGGAAAAAACTGGTGCCGGGCAGGGCAGTGGGTATGGTTGAGGCCGAGCGCAGCACTTCAATGCTTTCGTCCGACATACGTTCCAGATGGTCGACCGACAGGGCACCGTGTTTCACCCCAACGGCCACACCGCCCGAAGGGGCAAGTTCTTCGGCATGGATTTTGGGTTTCAGTCCCCAGCGTGCGGCAACTTCGAGTATGCGGTCGGTTTCGGCCACCGTAAAAAAGCCCTTGTCGCAGAACACATCTACAAAGTCGGCCAATCCCTGGCGGCCCACTTCGGGCAACATCTCGTTGACCACGCAGTCCACGTAATCTGTTTGCTTCCAACCGCGAGCCACAGCGTGAGCACCCAAAAACGTCGACACCACGCGCAAGGGCAGTTCGTCGCGCAGGCGGCGAATCACGCGCAGCATTTTCAGTTCATCATCAAGGTTCAGTCCGTAGCCGCTTTTCACCTCGATGCAGCCTGTTCCCTTAGCCATCACCTCGCGAGCACGTTGCAAAGCCTGTCGGTAAAGTTCATCCTCCGAAGTGGTGTGCAGCAAGTCGGCCGAATTCAGAATGCCCCCTCCGCGTCGGGCAATTTCCTCGTAGCTGAGTCCGCGAATTTTATCCACAAATTCTCCCTCGCGGCTACCGGCATACACAATGTGTGTGTGCGCGTCGCACCACGAAGGCATCACCGTGCCGCCCTGCGCATCAATGACCTCGGCCCCCATCCGCATGTCGGCTGTAAGTGCCGTTTCTGGGCCGAAACTGGCAAAGCGTCCGTTTTCAATCAGTAAATAAGCACGTTCAGTAACCTCAAACCGTTGCATCTCCGTTCCGCAAAGGCGTGTGGGGCGTTTGGTGTCGGTGCCGCAAAGGTAGGCAATGTTTGTAACAAGCAGTTTCATGTTTTTCAGCGGTTAAAAAGTGAGTATGCAGTTGTTGTTTCGCCCTGTTCTCCGGTAACACTGGGTTGCAGGGTGTCTTTGCGCAAATGTACGAAACTATCTGGAGGCGCACACACGTTTCCGACTTATTTGAACTGTTTGGGCCAAAATCCGTAACCGGGCAGCAGCATGTTTCGTGGCATCCAAGCAGCATGTCGTAAAAATGCCCGCCTCGCTCATTTCACCCGGCAGCTTCGTGGCTATCCCTTCCGAAACACACGTAACCGAAAACGCCATGCTTGGTTGGGGATGCCATTTGTCTGCAAATGAATTTTAAAATAAATATAAATTTTGGATAGAAATCGCCTAAATTCCCGTTGTTGAGCTAGTTTCCGCGCTTGTCCGAATTAGTTCCGCGCTTTTCAAAAATAGTTCCGAGCTAGTTGAAATTAGTTCCGAGCTAGTTTTCATAAAAAAAGAGTTAAAACCGCCAAGGTCGGAGTCGAGGCGTACAAGCGTGATGTCAGCGATGGTTTGCAGCCGATAAATGAAGAACATTGAATCTTCATTGTGGCTTTCCTGTATCGAAAACGCTGACAACGACTGCAAGCCCATAAGCTAATTTTCTAAGGAAAGGGAGAATCACTGAGAGTTGGAGAATGCCAAGAGCTGCAAGCATATAATTTACTGGGCCAATTTCACCGCATGTTCCCAACCCTCAATCGTGCCAGTTTCCGACGAAAAGTTTACGCCAATTTTATGAACCGGTCGCGCATCTGCCTCGTACTCGCGTGCATAGCCTTTGTCCTCAATCTGCTGCAACGCCCCGGCAGCCGTGCCA
>FR901722.1:9484-13482 GCA_000437675.1 Prevotella sp. CAG:891 | reverse complement strand
ATGCGCGAGAGTACGAGGCGGACGTGCGCCGTGTGCTGAGAATAGGCGTAAACTTTTCGTCAGAAACAGGTACCATCAAGGAATGGGCGTGTGCGGAATAGGTTTGCAGCAGTGAAATGCAGTTCGAAACTAAAGAGTTTAGCTGTTAAAGGAATATCAAGTCATCCAATGTAAACATTCCCCCCCGGTTTGTTGAATAATAATAAGCCCCGATACAGGTTTTACATTATGAGGTGTGAAACTTGTATCGGGGCTTATGTGTTTTTGCTAACTTACAGTTTCAGTTTGGCACTGCGCAACGAGTTGGTCACTACGCTGACACTGCTGAAGGCCATGGCAGCACCGGCAATCATGGGGCTGAGCATGAAACCGCAAAGAGGGTAGAGGATACCGGCTGCAATGGGCACACTGATGACATTGTAAAAGAATGCCCAGAACAGATTTTGGCGAATCGTGCTTACCGTTTGATGCGACAAACGAATGGCCTGCGGCAGACGCATGAGATCGGACGAAAGAATGGTGAGCATAGAGGTTTCGATGGCAATGTCGCTACCACGCCCCATAGCCACACTGAGATCGGCCTGAGCCAAAGCTGCACTATCGTTGATGCCGTCGCCCACCATGGCTACAGTCAGTCCGCTGTGTTGTAAGCGGCGTACAAAGGCAGCCTTGTCAGCTGGCAACAGACGCGCGGCATACTGTTCGGCACCCACGCGGCGTGCCACTTCAGCCGCAGTGGTTTCATTGTCGCCCGTCAGTATGCAGGTGCGTATGCCCATTTTGTGTAATTCGGCCACGGCAGCTGCCGATGAACTCTTGATTTCGTCACACAAGGCAATGAGTGCCACAATGGTCGTTTCGTTGGCCACCGCCACAATGGAATAAGCCTTTTCCTGCCAGGCCGCCATGCGTTCGGCTACTTCGGCGGGAAACTCTTTCTGCATTTCGCGCATCCAGCTGACGCTGCCACTGTAATAGGTGTGCGTCCCGATGCAGCCCGTAAGTCCCTTGCCCGGTGTGGCACTGAAACGAAACACCGGCATACGCTGTTCGGCTGAAAAATAGCGGCAAATGGCATCGCTTAGCGGATGGGTAGACAGGTGTTCGAGTGAATGGATAACAGCCGGAATGTTGTTTTGGTCGTGAATCAAAGCCTCGACCACTTCGGGGTGTCCCTGCGTGATGGTGCCGGTTTTGTCGAACACCACAATGTCGACTTTACGCGCCACTTCCAAGCTGGCAGCATCCTTTATCAGCACGCCGATGTCGGCTCCGCGTCCCACACCCACAATGATGGCCGTGGGGGTGGCCAATCCCAACGAACAAGGGCAAGCCACAACCAGTACCGAAACCAAAGCTACCAGCCCATGGGTGAAACCATGGGTCGGCGACAAAATAATCCATGCCACAAAGCTCAACAAGGCCAAACAAATGATGACGGGCACGAAAATAGCTGCAATGCGGTCAACCAAAGCCTGCACAGGCACTTTCGAACTTTGCGCATCGCGCACGAGGTGCACAATTTGCGACAGCGTGGTGTCGGCCCCCACACGGCTTGCTACATAGCAAAGGGTACCGTTTTTATTGATGGTTCCGGCCAGGAGCGAGGAACCCACTTCTTTCACAACCGGAATGGGTTCACCGCTGAGCATACTTTCATCTACATACGATTGTCCGCTGATTACCTCGCCATCCACAGCAATGCGGTCGCCGGGTCGAGCCAGCAGTTTGTCGCCCACCTTTACCTCGGCCCGTGGTTTCATCACTTCTGTGCCGTCGGGCATAACCAGTACCACTTGGTCGGGCTGCAAATTCATGAGTCGGCGCAGGGTAGCAGTAGTGCGGTTTTTGGCACGGGCTTCGAGCATACGGCCCAGCAGAATGAAGGCGGTGATGACACCGGCTGAGTCGAAGTAAAGATGCGGTTCGATGCCATGCGCCAGGAAAAAGTGAGGAAAAAACAAATTGAAACAGCTATACAGAAAAGCCACAAAGGTGCTGAGCGCCACGAGGGTGTCCATGTTCGACGTGCCGTAGCGCAAAAGGCGCAGGGCATTGCGGTAAAATTCGCCGCCAAACTCGTAGAGCGAATAACCGGCCAGCACCATGAGCACGATGCCTTGACCAGGAAAAATGTCGGGCAACATGCTGAGTACCAATAGCGGAACGGCCACAATCAGTGCACCATAGGCATGGCGGCGCAGTTCGGCATAGCGGCTGCGGGTGGCAGCAGCAGCACGTTGGGCTTCGGCTTCGAAATCGGGCATTTGTGCAGACGCAGCAGTTGCCGTTTCGCCAGCAGTTTCCGGGTTGTTTGCGTCAGCGTGTGCCAAAGTTTCGGGCGATGGCGTAGCAGTTTCGGGCGATGGCGCATCAGCCACAATGAGTTCAAAGCCCATGCGCCCGACGGCATTTTGCAAGTCGATGGGGTTACACTGGGTTTCGTCGTAGGTGACGTTTGCCATGTTCAACGGCAGATTCACAGCCACTTCGGTAACTCCCGGCACGGAGCGTAAGGCTTTATCGACGTGGGCCGAACACGATGCACAGCTCATGCCGACCACAGGAAAGTTTCGAGTTGTCATGGGATGTATGAAAAGGTAAATTGGGAAATATGACGTAGCTGTTGAAACACAATCCGATGAGATGATTCAGCAGCTACGTCGTTGAACATACACATAAGGTGCAGTTTTATGGATTAAGGCAATCAAGCGCGGCGGCTGAGGAATTTGCGCGTAAGGGCGCGGCGCACGGGTTCGTCGTAGCACTTAAGCAGAATCCAGGCCAGGAGCACATTGCCCAGAACCACGCCGACGCTGACAAGCTGGGTGTTGGCCCAGGCGGTGCGTCCGCTTTGCATCATCCAATAGTAGAACAGATACATAAAGGGGTAATGCACCATGTAGAGGGGAAAGGACAGGTCGCCGAGGGTTTTACACACCAAGGTCGAAAAGCGGTCGGTGGTGCGGCCCGAGGCTGCCAGCACGATAATGAGGGGAAAAACTGCGATGAGGCACGAAAATTCGAACAGACCATTCAGGCTGAACTGCGCGGTGCATCCTAAAAAGGGAACGATGAACAGCGCAAAAAGCAAGGCTGAACAGAGCCAAAAGGCACCACGTACGACCAACGGACGGTGTACGCGCGACAGCAACAAACCCATGCTGAAGGGGAAGAGCATGCGCAGCAAACCGCCGAAAAAGTTGACCGTGTCGAGCGTCCAGCCCACGCCGATGCTGCCATAGCCCGATACGTTCAAGCAGGCAAACAGTCCCATCATGATGCCTAAAAATGCGACCCAAAGGTTCAGCACGCGCGTGCTGAAACGACGAAGTACCAGGGCATAGAGCACATTGCCGATGTATTCAAAAAAGAGCGACCATGTGGGTCCGTTGAGGGGAAACATCTCGCCATTGCCGCGCACTTCGTAGCCGCAGCCGGGCAGGGCGGGAATCATGAACATGGCCATGAGCAGTGCCCACATCACGGCCGATAGGGCCATGTGTGTGCCGTCCCACTGCTGACTGCCTTGCAACACAAAGGTGATGACACCCAGTACCGCCCCCATCAGTACCATGGGGTGCAGACGCACCAAACGGCGTAGGGCAAAGTTTTTGAGTGTGAGGGTGCTTTGCCAGCGGCTGTCGTAGGCATAGGCAATGACAAAACCTGAGAGCATGAAGAAGAAATCGACAGCCAGATAACCGTGGTTCATGCCTTCGATGAGGGGCGCACCCGATGAAAAGGCGTAACCTTCGAACACATGATAAATAACAACCAACAGGGCGGCTACACCGCGCAAACCATCGAGCAGTTCGTAATGCGGCTTGCTATCGGCGTACGAGGCAGACGAACGTAGGGGGGTGGAGGTGGTGACAGACATAACTTATGTAAAAAATGATTGTGAGTTTACTCAGAGCATGTAGGAGCTGACCCGAGTGTATCAGTCAGGCCGCTTTCATTGCCGTAGGCATCAACCGCCGTAACCCCATATCGGC
>FR901722.1:0-9477 GCA_000437675.1 Prevotella sp. CAG:891 | reverse complement strand
CACCCCCCCGCCGTAACCACATATCGGCTGTGTTTGAGTGCCGGAAAGGTTAGCAGTTTTTCAAACTGCGTGGTTTGCAAACGGGTGGCCAGCAAGGCATCGCCATAACGCGCGTCGATACGGTACACATTATAATATACCGGCGTGTCATCGCTTACGGGTTTCCATTGCAGCAGCAAGCGGTTGCCCTGTATGCGCTGTTCGACAACGGGCGATGCCGGAGGCACGCTGTCAATCCACGTCATAGGAGGCACCAGTGCCGGAGTGGCATAGAAACTGTTGCGCAACCAATGGTACAGGTTCTTTTCGTTGTTTACCAAAAAGCGAGCACGGAAAAAGGCTTGTCCGTGAAGGCCAATGTGGCGTGCCACGTTCATCTGTCGTCTGACGGTGAGTAGCGGCCAGTTCTTTTCGCCCGGATTGAGAAAATAAATGCCCAAACCGGGTACGACCATGCGTCCGGACGTATTTTCGTTCCAATCGGCCAGGAAGGGGTAGTAATGGTTGCCGTCGAAGTACATCATCGGGAACAGACAGTCCATCCAGCCCTGCTTCAGCCAGTATTGGGCGTCCTGAAATACCGCATCGCGCGCATTCCAGCCCATGGACGAATAGCGCGACAAGTCGGCATACTTTCCTACCGGCGAACAGCTGAGTTTTACCCATGGCCGTATGGCACGCACCGTGTCGTGAATGGCCTGTACGCAGCGGTTCACATTGGCTCTGCGCCATTCGGCTTTCGGTTGTCCCTTGCCGTAGCATTGGTACGATTGGTTATCGGTGAAAGGAATGCCCTTTTCGGGGTAGCGGATGTAGTCGAGGTGAATGCCATCTACCCCATAGCGACGTACGATTTCGCCACAGAGCCGCGCCAAATAAGGAGCCGTTTCGGGCACCCCAGGGTCCATGTACCACTGGTCGGCCGCACGCACGCAGAGTTCGGGATGCTTTTGAGGCAAGGCGCGACGGCCCAACTTCATGGCCATAGCCGCCTTACAGATGGGAAAGGAAACCACCCAGGCATGACACTCCATGCCGCGTTTGTGACATTCGGCCACGGCCAATGCCAAGGGGTCGAACAAAGGCGCACGTCCGGGAGTGCCGGTGAACACACCGTCCCAGGGTTCCAGTTCGGAAGGATAGGCCGTGGTGCCACGCAAGCGGGCTTGAAACAGCACCGTGTTGATGCCCACGGCATGTAGCTGCTCAATGAGTTGGCAGAGTTCGCGCTGCTGTTTCCGGCTCTGTTCGGGGGTCGTGGCTGCATGTTGCGGCCAGTCGAGCCCCATGAGCGTGGTGAGCCAAACGGCACGTACTTCGCGGGGGATTTGTGCCGAAACTGCGGAGTGGGCAGATTGGGCGGAGAGGGTGAATACGCTGAACCATTGGAGAATGAACAGCGCAAAGCAGTTTTTAATCATAATTCGGGTAGAAATATCGTGAGGATACGCCAGCCGTTTAGCCATGTAGGGGTGCGTAGGAAAGATGGAGGCGATATTTGAAGAACGCATTTCCTATTTAACAAATATCCTAATAAATATAACACGAAACAGTTGGCCGCTTCTCTGATTCCGGGGCGAACACAGCATTGCGGAAACCTATATTGTGCTGATTTTGAAAGCGCTGATTATCAGTAGTTCCGAAATTGTGTAAACTAGCTCGGAACTAATTTGAACTAGCTCGGAACTAATTCGGACAGGCTCGGAACTAAATTCAAGAATCGCGGAATAAATTTTCACGAAGCGCCGCTCCGTGATTGCAGCGACCCCAATTCGCAGGCTTATCAAGGTGTGGATTTTGGGTTAATTTAACCTTTAAAGGCCGTAGGCCGTAACGTTTTCGGTTGAACCCAGCCACAGAGGGCTACAGGGGTTAGGGGCGCAGCAAATTGTAGAGTGCCCGCACCATGCCACGGGGAATGCCGAGCGAAAGTGCCTTGTCAAGGTCACGGCGAGCACCCGACTTATCGTTGAGTTTGATGAGCGTACGGGCGCGTTCCACATACAGGTTGCCATCTTTCGGTTGCAGGGCAATGAGCTGGTCGTAGTCGGCCTTGGCCGGAGCCGTCATGCCGAGTTCCAGGTGCAGGGCCGCACGCGTAAGGAGCGCATCCTCGTGCGTGGGGTTTGCCGAAACAATGCGGTTCAAGGTGTTGAGCGCTTCCTTGGGCTGACCCATTTTTTGCAGTATCAGAGCTTCAATTATTTGGGCATTTACGTTTTGGGGCTGTGCCTGCAGCAGACGGTGAATGTCGGCGCGCGCCTCGACGTAGCGGTGCGCCCGGTATTGGGCAGCAGCTCTGACGAAAAGCGCCTTCAGCTGTAAGTCGGGGTCAATTTGTTTCAGCGCATCGTTGTTCATCAGCACTTCGGCATCGACCACAGCTTCGCGTGCATTGCCCAGTTCCAGGTTGATTTCGGCTCGCGCCAAGCGTGCATCGTAGTAGTTGGGTAATTCCTTGATCAATTCGTTGAGCTGCTTGAGTGCCGGCAGGTATTGCGCCCTGGCCCGACTGATTTGCGCCAAATTATAGCGCACCACATGATTGCCCGGCGCATGCGGACGCAGCTTCAAGGCCTGGGTAAAATAGTTTTCGGCTTCGGTGAGCGAATCAGTGTGGAGTGCGTTGAAGGCGCGGCGCAAGTGGTCGACATAGAGCAAAGAGTCGGCACGCAGGCGTTCGGCCATGCCGTTTTCTTCCTTGTAGTCGTCGATGGTTTTGTTGCGCACGTTTCCGCCACGGTCCAGTTCGATGACGGTTTGCGCTTGTACTGCCTGTGGCAAAATGCACAGCACGGAAAGACAGAAAAACGTGAAAAGGCTTCGCATAAATTGATAAAAATAATTTGCCCGACGCCCCTTGCATGAGGGCACCGGGCAAATAGGGTTTTCGTATGACTTGCAGGGGCATTACGCTGGTGTTCGGAAACCAAAATTACAGCACACCGCCCCTTTCAAAAAAAGCAGTTTGTGGGTTCAACAACCGGTTTGAAAGTTCGTAAGTGGCCGTCGTTTACTTTTCCTTTTTCTTTTCGTAAACAATGGCATCAATCACGGCTACAGCCGTTACGTTGACAATGTCGCGAACCGAACTTTCGAAGTCGGTGAAGTGAATGGGTTTGTTCAGACCCATCTGGATGGGGCCTACCACTTCGCCATCGTCGACCATAGCCTTCACCATTTTGTACGACGAGTTGGCAGCCGAAAGGTTCGGATAGATGAGCGTGTTGACGTCCAAGCCCTTGAGGCGGTTGAACGGATACTTTTCGTCGCGCAAATCCTTGTCCATGGCAAAGTTCAACTGCATTTCGCCGTCGATGGCCAAGTCGGGGAGTTCGTTGTGCAGGCGCTTGATGACGTGCTGCATACGCTCGGCGCTGCCCTCGGTGTCGGTACCGAAGTTCGAGTACGACAGCATGGCGATGGCCGGTGTACGGTTGAAGAAACGAGCAGTTTCAGCCGAAAGGCGAGCAATGTCGTAAAGTGCTTCCTCATCGGGGTGACGGTTGATGAGTGTATCGGCCACGAAGAGGATACCCTTTTTCGAGTTGATGAGGTGCATGGTACCGAAGTGCTTGTAGCCCTCGCGAATGCCGATTACCTCGTTGGCCACCTTGATGGTGTTAGAGTATTTGGTGTACAAGCCCGTGATGAAGGCATCGGCCTCGCCCGTTTCAACCATCATCATACCAAAATAGTTACGCTCGTACATTTTGTCCTCAGCCTCCTGCGGCGTGTAGCCCTTACGCTCCATTTTCTGTGCAAAAAGGCGTGCGTAGCGGTGGCGGCGTTCGTTTTGCGAATCGTTGCGCAGGTTCAGAATTTCGATACCGTCGAGGTTCAGTTTCAAATCCTCGGCAATATGGCGAATCTGCACATCGTTGCCCAAAAGGATGGGGTGGCAGAATCCCTCTTCCTTGGCGCGTACAGCCGCTTCGAGCATGGTGGGGTGCGTGCCTTCGGCAAATACCACACGCTTCGGGTTTGAACGAGCCGTGTCGTAGAGGTTTTGCGTAAACTTGGTTTCCTGACCCATCAGCTCGCGCAAGCTTTGGCGATATTCGCGCCAGTCCTCAATGGGTTTGCGAGCCACACCGCTGTCCATAGCCGCCTTAGCCACAGCCATCGACACCTCGGTGATGAGGCGCGGATCGACGGGTTTCGGAATGAAGTAGTCGGGGCCGAAGGTGAAGTTGCGCACATGGTAGGCGCGGTTCACGATGTCGGGCACCGGACGGCGTGCCAGTTCGGCAATGGCGCGGGCAGCAGCCATTTTCATTTCCTCGTTGATGGCACTGGCAGCCGTGTCGAGTGCACCACGGAAAATGTAGGGGAAACCGATAACGTTGTTAATCTGGTTCGGATAGTCGGTACGTCCGGTACTCATGAGCACGTCGGGGCGTGCAGCCATGGCATCTTCGTACGAAATTTCGGGCACGGGGTTGGCCAAGGCAAAGATGATGGGGTTCGAAGCCATGGAGCGCACCATGTCCTGCGTCAGCACGTTGCCTTTCGACAGACCTACGAACACGTCGGCCTCGCGCATGGCATCGGCCAGGGTGTGCACGTCGGTGCGTTGCGTGGCAAATTCGCGTTTTTGTTCGTTCAATCCTTCGCGGTCGGCTGTGATAACGCCTTTCGAGTCGAGCATCACCACATTTTCCTTGCGTGCGCCGAAGGCACAGTAAAGGCGCGTACACGAAATGGCAGCAGCACCGGCACCATTGATAACGATGCGGGCATCTTCAATTTTTTTGCCAGCCACCATGAGCGCGTTAATCAGTCCGGCAGCCGAGATGATGGCCGTGCCGTGCTGGTCGTCGTGCATGACGGGAATGTCGAGTTCTTCTTTCAAACGCTGCTCAATTTCGAAGCATTCGGGAGCTTTGATGTCCTCCAGATTGATACCACCGAAAGTAGGAGCAATGGCCTTGACGGCAGCGATGAACTTTTCGGGGTCCTTTTCGTTTACCTCAATGTCGAAAGCATCGACACCGGCATATATTTTGAACAGCAGGCTTTTACCCTCCATGACGGGTTTACCGCTCATGGCGCCAATATCGCCCAAACCCAATACAGCCGTACCGTTTGAAATCACGGCAACCAGGTTTCCCTTATTGGTGTAACGATAGGCATCGTGCGGGTTTTTCTGAATTTCCAAACAAGGTTCGGCCACACCCGGCGAATAAGCCAGCGACAAATCAGTTTGCGTGCGATACGGCTTGGTAGGCACTACTTCAATTTTGCCCGGCTTACCCATTTCGTGGTAATGCAGTGCAGCCTCTTTAGTTATTTTGACCATGGAGTTTTATTTTAGTGTTGGTTAGAATACGTGTGAAAAAATGTGTGGAACGCACACTATGCAGCGTGTGACTCTGGGTAAAAATCGTCATGCCCATCACCCGAAGTAGGGGTAAGTGCCGTTCATCTCTGCAAAATTACACATTATATTTTTGTTGTCGCACACGCCATCGCGGCTTTTTGTATCAGGCAATATTCAAATTGAGTTAAAATAAAGCTATTGGTTGCCCACCTTACCCGATACATAGCTACAAAATAGGAAAAATACCATGAAATCGCACACAATTTAAAGATGTGTGCCAAGAATTGATTATCTTTGCCGCAGAAAATCATTAAGAACCTTTGGGCATTTGGCAAGTGAGGCTTTTCATCCTTTTCGATATGATTAAAACAGGAAAGAAAGGTCTGCCAGCCAGACACTTCGGGCAGGATGCACCAAATCCCAATCAAAGGGGTTCGAAACCTAATTGTCAATACAGCATACAGACATGAGCGAACAACTTAAAAAAATCAAGCAGTTGGTCGAACTTCGCCAGAAAGCCCGTCTGGGTGGTGGCGAAAAGGCTATCGAAAAACAGCACGCTAAAGGCAAAGCCACTGCTCGCGAGCGCATTGAGCTTTTGCTCGATAAAGGCTCATTCGAAGAAATGGATATGTTCAAACTCCACCGTTGCCACAACTTCGGCATGGAGAAAAAGCAATTCCTTGGCGATGGCGTAGTGGCCGGTAGCGGTACTATCAATGGCCGACTGGTATATGTGTTTGCACAGGACTTCACCGTGAATGGTGGTTCACTTTCTGAAACCATGGCACAGAAAATCTGTAAGGTCATGGATCAGAGTATGAAAATGGGTGCACCCTGCATCGGTTTGAACGACTCGGGTGGCGCACGTATTCAGGAAGGTATCAACGCCTTGGCAGGCTTCGGCGAAATTTTCCAGCGCAACATTGAAGCATCGGGCGTAGTTCCCCAGATTTCGGGTATCTGCGGTCCTTGTGCCGGTGGTGCCGTTTATTCGCCTGCACTCACTGACTTTGTCGTGATGCTCGAAGGCGTAAGCTATATGTTCCTTACCGGTCCGAAGGTGGTGAAAACCGTGACGGGCGAGGATGTGACGCAGGAAGACCTGGGTGGTGCCGGCGTTCACTCAACGAAGAGCGGTGTGTGTCACTTCACGGCTAAGACCGAGGAAGAGTTTGCACAGCTCATCCGCCGTTTGCTCTCGTACATTCCGCAGAACAACATGGAGCACGCTCCGCGCATTGAATGCACGGACCCCATCGACCGCAAGGAAGATTCGCTCAATGAAATCATCCCCGATAACCCCAACATGGCTTACGACATGTACAAGGTGATTGGTGCCGTTGTCGATAATGGCGAGTTCATGGAAGTGCAGCGCAACTTTGCCCGCAACATCATTATCGGTTTTGCCCGCTTCAATGGTCAGAGCGTAGGTATCGTTGCCAACCAACCCAGCGTTTACGCCGGTGTGCTCGACTGCAACGCATCGCGCAAGGCTGCTCGCTTTGTTCGTTTCTGCGACTGCTTCAACATTCCCATCGTATCGCTCGTCGACGTGCCGGGCTTCCTCCCCGGAACGGGTCAGGAATACAATGCCGTAATCGACCACGGTGCCAAACTGCTTTACGCTTACGGCGAAGCTACGGTGCCCAAGGTTACCGTTACGCTGCGTAAGAGCTATGGTGGTTCACACATCGTGATGGGCTGCAAGCAGCTCAAGGCCGACCTTAACTACGCATGGCCCTCGGCCGAAATCGCCGTAATGGGTGCATCGGGTGCTGTGGCTATTCTCGATGGTAAGGAAGCCAAGACGAAGGAAGACCCCAAGGCTTTCCTCGCCGAAAAGGAAAAAGAATACAACGACCTCTTTACCAACCCCTACAAGGCTGCCGAATATGGTTACGTCGACGACGTTATCGAACCGCGCAACACGCGTTTCCGCATTTGCCGCGCCTTGGCTCAGCTGGCTAACAAACGCGAAACGCGTCCGGCCAAGAAGCACGGAAACATTCCTTTGTAATATTCTGTGAAACGGTGAACGCTACCTTTGCGTGTGTTCACTCGTTTCTTATCCTATTTTGCTCAAACATCGACGTTTTATGCGCCTCATGCAGCCCGCCTTTGTTGGCCGCACTGCATGAGGAGCTTTCAAAACTCAGCGCATGAAAACTTTTCAATATAAACTCGGCGAGCAGACGCTGACCATTCGTCTCGACGAAAAGCAGGGTACCATTGCCGATTTCCTGGTTGACGGATGGCATCACCAACCGACCGACGCGGAAATGCCGGAATATGCTGCTGCCATTGCTTTGGCACTCATCGAACACGAAGTGGAAATCGTGCACGACGATGAGTCGGGCATCATCACCGTGGAACATCACCGTACGGGTTGGAACAACCCCTCGGATTTGATGAACCAGCTGCCTTAATTTTTGTAACTCCTTTTGCTTGTATCGCAAGGTAGGCAGTTTCTCAATCTCAATCCACCATTATTATTTCTTAATCTGCAATGAAACAATATAAATATACCATCAACGGTGCCCAGTTCGATGTAACTATCGACAGCATCGTGGGTTCAAAGGCTAAAGTCGAGGTAAACGGCATTCCCTTTGAAGTAGAAATGCAAGGTTCTTCACTCGTTGAAGAGGCTCTCCCCACTGTTTCCACTGAAGCTCCTGCTGCCGCTCCTGCCGCTGCTGCTCCCGCAGCTGCTGAGGCTCCTGCTGCTGCTCCTGCTGCAACCAACGGTCCCGGTGCCGGCGCTCCCGTTAAGGCTCCGCTGCCCGGTGTGGTTACGAAGGTGCTCGTAGCTGCCGGTCAGGCTGTGAAGAAGGGCGAAACGGTGTTGGTGCTCGAAGCCATGAAAATGGAAAACAACATCACGGCCGAAACCGACGGTACCATTACGGGTATCTGTGTGGCTGCCGGCGACAGCGTAATGGAAGGTACTACTCTCCTTACCATTGGCTAATCGTTGGGTCTTGATTCGTACATAGAAATAAAAAAGCGGTGTAAGTGAATACACCGCTTTTTTTATGCGCAAGATTTTAAAATTTTACTTCTTCATAGGGAATGTTGCCAAGGCGTGCAGCTCGTTTGCCAAAACCGCTCCGGTACATCTTGCCGGTGCGCAGCAGGTAAATTTTGTCGGCTCCGGCCAGCAGGAAAAGGTCGACGAATGATTTGAGATAAGTGCCCGTCGTTTCGTTGGTTGAAAAGTCCATGTGAACCACCTTGCCGGGAATGATGCGCACATAGTTGAAACGGTTGCTGATGGTTTCGAGAAACGAAACGCTGTCGGAGGTGACGAGTAGGAGTTTGCCGTGGTGATGTGCGCGGTACAGGCGGTCGGTTTCCTGTAAGCAGCGTTCAATGAGTTCCTGACGTGCTGCGCCTTCGAGGGTGGAGAAGCCCCCTTCTTTAAAGTCGCCCAGCAGCTGCTGGAAACGGAATACCATGGCTACATAGCCCGAATGAGGCTTGAGCGGTACGGCATCGATGGCTTGCTGAAGAAGTGGGGTGGGTTGGAACAGGTGATTGAAATTGTCGTGAAAGGCTTTGTCGTTCATCACCGTGTTCGAATACACATGTATTTGTTTACCTTTGTGGCGTTTCAGCGTCTGACGCAGATACAGGCTGTGCAGTTTCTGCTGCAAATGTACAGCCTGCAGCACTACGGGGTAAGCCTCGTTGCTGTTGTACGACAGTTCTTCGCTTTCGATGCGCCAGTCGATATGGGCGGGTTCAAAGTAGTCGGTGAGGTTAAACGGATAAACGTGGTGAATGCGGAAAGGAATGCAGTGGGTGCGGCAATAGCTATAGACGTTGACAATGCCGCGAATACGGTCGGAAAGTCCGCCATGCAGACAGCGCCCATCTACCATCATTACCACTTCGGTTTGGCTGATGCCACGTCGCGGCGACTCTGTTGAGTAATAACGTTGCAGCAAGGCTAATTCGCGCTTGTGGCATCCGGTTTGTGATGAGTAAATGTCGCGAATTCCCGATAAGTAACGTTTTATTTTTCGTAGTTTCATGCAAGGGGATAATTAGGGGAGAGCAAACGCTGCTATTAGATGATTTGTGACAGCTTTTGCACTTTGAAGTGGTAGATTAAGTTGATAAGTAGGTGTTCAAAATTATTTTATATAATT
>FR901721.1:18641-26355 GCA_000437675.1 Prevotella sp. CAG:891 | reverse complement strand
AAAGGCTATGCGCGCGAGTACGAGGCCGATGCGCGACCAATTCACAAAATTGGGGTAAACTTTTCATCGGAAACGGGCACCATCGAGGGTTGGGCATGTGCGGAATAGGCTACAGACGCCCTCATGCCATACACCAACGACTTCAAGCACTTGTTAGGAATGCTCATTGAGGAACTCCTGAAATTTTAGTTTTGCGGTAGTCTACTTGCTTCACCACGCATGGTGCGGACGCTGACGCAGTGTCACCGTCTGCACCATGCGTTTTTTATAGTTCTATTTGCCTCGAAATGCACCTTTTTTTCGTCGGTTTCCTTCATTTTCAGTTTTTTTTCAAAAATATCCGCTTTTTATTTGGTTGTAATTGGCAAAATATCTACATTTGCACCGCTCTCAAGAAAATTAACACAGCATTTCATTTTTTGTTTGATTCATCTGCCTTTTGTACAGTCGAACTAACACTATGCAATGTTGACAATATAACGGTTGTATACAGTAGGTTGCCTTGCCTGTACTGCTCAATCGTATGCCTTAGGCAGACAGGACTTTACTTTACCTTACTTTCCTATCCTATCTCTTTCCTATCTTACGTCCCACTGCCTCACAACAACCTTCGAACTCATTTAATTAATCTATCTTATATGAACAAATTTACTTATTTGTTGTTGCTCCTCTTCTGTATGATGGGGGGGGTAACTAAGGCGTATGCCGGAATTGGTGATCCTCTTGAAAAGAGTGGATGGTCAGTCACTGCATCAAGTTGGTGCTGGGATGATCGGGTTGATGGAAATGGTAAATATGACCGCATCATTGACGGTGACATCCAAAACTTTTGGCATTCTAATTGGGGAAGTCAGGCTGGAGGCGAAGGAGATGGTGGTTCTCTGCCTCAGTGGTTCATCGTTGACATAGGCTCTGTACAGGAAATCGGTGGTGTCATTTACACTCCGCGTCAACAAATCAATAATAATACAAATGGTGCCTGCAAAAACTACAAGGTTTTTGTCAGCGAAAATCCTTTTGAAGTTACTGACCAAGCATCAGTCAATGCATTAACAGGAGAAGTAGCTTCAGGTTCTTTTGAATACACCATAGCTCCCAAACAAGTAAGTTTCAACAACAAACAAAACGCCCAATATGTAATGTTTGTCATTACAGATTCTTACGGATCTGTTCCCGGAAGATGGGCTACATGTGCAGAATTTGATGTTTGCTCTTATGCTGAGACAGCTTCTGTTACCTATAATTACACCCTTGATGGTGTTATAAAGCATTCAACAAGCGTTGTACAAACTATTGGTAGCAACTACAATGCTCCTGCAATTGACTTCATAACCTTTACACAACCCACAGGTACCGTACAAGTTGGCGAAAACAACGTAGCCGTTGAATGCACTGAGAATCTGCCTTTTGAAAAAACCACAGACCTGAACAGTCCGAAGTGGTTCGCGATTGATATGCACAGTAATCAGAAGCGTTACATGTGGCATTATGAGGCAGACAATCAAAATATCAAAGTCGCAGTTCCTGAAGATTTAGTTAGTATTTCAAAGGATGACGCTTACTTCTGGTGTCTCACCGGTAATGTATTCGATGGTTTCCAAATCTACAATAAAAAAGCCGGAACTACCAAATCACTCAACACCACCGATGCTAAGCCTCAGATTACAGAAGGTGAAAATACAACTTGGCATATCGTAAAGCCTAAGTCTTCTATTTCAAATGCAGCTTGCTTCAAGGCAGATAATACCCAATATTTAAATCACCAAGGTGATAACACTTTGGGATACTATGCAAATCCGGACGAAGGTTCATCTTGCCGTTTCTTCAAGCCGGCAACTATTGCTATTGAACAAGCTGAAGTTATTGCCAACATACCTGCCAATGCTGTAGGAGGGTACCTTAATGATGAAAATCTCGATCCGGCCATCACTGATGCTGAAAAAGACTTGTACAATTTTAAATATGCCAACAATTTAGTAGATACAATTAAAGCATTACAATCAAACGGCATAACATTTGAAGAAGGTGCTTACTACCGCATTGTTAATGCATTTTCTGCATTTACCGTACAAAAATGTATGCTTTCTGTATCTGGCAATACAAATATTCAATGGGGCAGCCTTGATTTGAAGGATATAAACAATGTATTCCAGCTTGAAAAGAAGAGCAATGGCAAGTACTGTTTGAAGAACGTGAATCGTGGTCAATATATGCAAGATGCAGCTGGTCTGCTTGGCAATAAAGAAACGGCAGCCGACATGGATTTTGCTGAATTAGGCTGTGCACAATATAATATTCATTACACCAATGGCAACTGCCACACGAATGGTCACAATAATGGCAAAGGCGATAAAGGCAATCTTGTAGCTTGGGATGGTGGCCAAAACACGGCTTCAGCTTGGTATCTTGTAAAGGTTGATAAAGTTGAAGTTGCCCTCAACACTGCCGGTGATGCTTCATACGCTACCACTTATCTTCCCTTTGCAGTTTCTAACGTTGAAGGTGCAACTGCTTACATTGGTAAGGTTGTTAAGCAAGAAAATAAAAAGATTTTGCACGCTACGGCTATTAAAGCTGGTATTCCTGCCAACACGGGTGTTATCCTGAAGGGTGCTGCCAACGAAGCTAAGGCTGTTTTGACGCTCGGTGATGCAACTTCAAACGTTGAAGGCAATAATGCACTTAAGGGTACGCTCGTTGAAAAAGATTACACGAACGAATTGGTATTCGGTAAATCAGCAGAAGGTGCTGTAGGTTTCTACAGCATGGAAACAGGCAAGAAGATTGGTGCCAACAAGGCATACTTGGAAGCTACTGCTGCTCAGGCTATGAAACTCGTGTTCGACGGTGATGTAACGGGTATTGAAAACGTAATGGGCGAGGCTGCTGATGCTAACGCTCCTATCTACGACCTGACCGGTCGCCGCGTGATGAAGGCTGTGAAGGGTGGCTTGTACATCCAGAATGGTAAAAAGTTCATCGCTCAGTAATCAATATTTACATCAAATCTCTATAAAACGAAACAACAATGAAGAAATATATCAAACCTTCAATCGAAGTTATCAAGCTCCAAACTGAAGATGCTATCCTTACCGTTAGCGGAGATAAAACTATGGATTTCAACATCAATTCCGGTGAACAAGCCGAAAGTGCCTGGTCACAAGACAAAGGCTGGAGCAGCGATAATTGGAACTCTGAAGACTAATTGAAACGATTAAACGGCCAAAAACTCGTGAAGGGGTGACATTCACAATCAACCCCTTCCGAGCCAAAGCCAAAAGGCAGAAGGAATAAAACCGAACTGCTTGCTAACAATAAAGCGTAGGCGGTACACCAATAACGTGTGTATCGCCTACGCTCTTTTTTAAAAGTTTAAACGCAGGGCAGAACCCTAAACCATACCCAAAAGGCTGTGCTACAATCTGTACGGATTGCGGCACAGCCTTTTTATTTTGCACTATAGGCAGCCAAACGAAGGCTGCACAGCAGGCAGAAGGGGCGAAGAGCGTTAGTCAAAATCAGGAGTTTGCTGCCAGCCACCGCCATGACCCTGCTGGTGATGACCATGACCACGCTGACCCTGCGCCGGACGCTTGCCCTGATTCGGTTTGCGCTGCAGCGTACAGAAGATGCGAACCAACTGCTGCGGCGTCAGTTGCTTTTTGAACTGCACGTAGTAATCGCGCTTCACCTTTAGCGTCAGTTCATCGCGCTTCAACGCATTTTCCACACATTGCAAAGCCTCAGCATCGTTGAGCGCACACACGCCCGCCTGTTTGCCCTGACCCTTACCCACAGGTTTACCCATGCGGTAAGTACGACGAATGCCCATGAGCGTGTCCTGATACGCCGCATACAGCGGCACGAACCATTGCTGCGTGCGGTCGTCGAGTTGCAGTTTGTCGGCCAGGCGATTGGCCACCTTCGTACATTTTTCCATACGGTCGGCAGGTTTGGCAGTCTGCGCACGGTTTTGCGCGTAAAGCGCGGTGCAGCTCATGCAGGCAGCACACACAAGGATTGCAATTTTTTTCATAACAGAATCAACATTTAGCGGAAAGCAGGACAGCGGCAGCAAACAGTTTTGAACTGCGCCCCCACTCCCGGTATTTATTTAAGAGAGAGAAAATAAGTGTGCGCGTGGTGCACTGATTCCGGAAGTCAGCGTACATACCAGCATAAAGCGTTGCAACGTCTTTTTTTCACACAATTATCAGTAAGACAGACAAAACGGCAAAAGGTTTAAGAAGGGTTCGAAAATTTCTGCCATGATTCCGACAGCAGCGTCCCCCCTTCAGCAGGTGCAGACCATCATTAAGCCACTACTTAGCCGCTCAAAACTCGAATTTGTCACAGCGTTTTGCCGCCATATTGCCGATAAGTTTTACTTTTGCAGATAGAAAACCACTCAAAAATTTTTTTTTACTATGTTGCAAACCATTATTGACGCGGCCATTCGTGCCGGTCAAGCCATCATGAGCATATACACCCACCCCGACACCGACTGGGAAGTGGAACGCAAGGCCGACAACTCACCGCTGACACTGGCCGACCGAAAATCGCACGCAGTCATTGCCGAGACCCTGAAACAGACCCCCTACCCCGTGCTGAGCGAGGAAGGCGAACACCTGCCCTACGAAGTACGCCAACAGTGGGAAACGCTCTGGGTGGTCGATCCACTCGACGGCACCAAGGAATTTTTGAAACGCAACGACGAATTTACCGTAAACATTGCCCTCGTTACGAAGGGCGAACCGGTGATGGGCGTGATTTACGTGCCTGCCACGCGCCGCCTGTACTGGGGCGAGGCTGGCAAAGGTGCCTTTACCGCCGAGGTCGATGCCGACACCCTGCAACCGCAGCAGGCACAGCAGTTGCCACTGCCGGGTGCCACGCAAAACCGTCCGTTCCGCGTAGTAGCTTCGCGTTCGCACCTTTCGGCCGAAACGCAGGAATTTATTGACCGCCTGAAGGCCGCACACGGCGAAGTGGACACGGTGAGTGCCGGCAGTTCGCTGAAACTCTGCCTGGTGGCCGAAGGAAAGGCCGATGTGTACCCCCGCCTGGCACCTACCATGGAATGGGATACGGCCGCCGGTCATGCCATTGCCCGGGCCGCAGGCTGCACCGTGATGCAGGCCGGCACCACCGAGCCTTTACATTACAACAAGGAGAACCTGCTCAACCCCTTCTTTGTGGTGAGCCGCTCCTGATTATATGCTAACACGCCTCTATACTTAACTATCAACTATGAGTTTTCAGTCGATATTCGTGGTCATTGTCCTACTATGCGTAGTGCTGGCTCTGATCAAGGACCACATGCGCCCGGGGCTTGTGTTGCTTTCGGGAGCAGTGGTGTTTCTGTGTGCCGGCATTCTGTCGCCACGCGAAATGCTTGAGGGCTTTGCCAACAAGGGAATGATAACCGTGGCGATGCTCTTTTTGGTGAGCGAGGGGGTGAGGCGTTCGGGCTTGCTCGAAAAGTTGCTTTACCGCCTGCTGCCACAGCGCGGACGGGCCGGCCTCCGGCAAACGCAACTGCGCATGCTGCCGGTGGTGTCGTTCATTTCGGCTTTTCTGAACAATACGCCGGTGGTGGTGATATTTGCCCCCATGATTAAGCGGTGGGCCGAAAAACACAAGGTGGCGGCTACGAAACTGCTCATTCCGCTGTCGTATGCCACCATACTGGGCGGCGTTTGCACGCTCATCGGCACCAGTACGAACCTCGTGGTTCACGGCATGGTCATCGATGCGGGCTTCAGCGGTTTCGGCATGTTCGAACTGGGCAAAGTGGGCCTCATCGTGTGCCTTTGCGGTTTGGCCTACATTCTGCTGGTGTCGAACCGGCTGCTGCCCGATCAGCGCACCAACCGCGACGAGCTGACCTCGACCGAGGAGCGCGACAAGGGTCTGCACCGCGTGGAGGTGGTGCTGGGAGCGCGTTTCCCGGCCATCAACAAACGCATTTTCGATTTCGACTTCAAGCAGAAATACGGGGCTACGCTCCTTGAACTGAAACGTGGCGGACAAACCATGATTATGCACGACATGCGCCGCGAACGCTTTCGCGATGGCGACACGCTGGTGCTGCTGGCCGACGACAGCTTTATGCAGAACTGGGGCGATTCGTCGTTCTTCCTGATGGTGTCGAACGGCAAGGAGCAGGAGGCTAAAATGCCACAGTGGAAACGGGTGACATCGGTGATTTTGCTGCTGCTGATGATTGTGGGGGCTACGGTGGGCGAACTGCCTGCGGTGCGCGCGGCTTTTCCGGACATGAAGCTCGACATGTTCTTCTTCGTGAGCATCGTCACCATTATCATGGCGTGGCTGAACCTTTTTCCGGCGCGTAAGTACACCAAGTTCATTTCGTGGGACATACTCATCACCATTGCCTCGGCCTTTGCCATCAGCCGTGCCATGCAAAATTCGGGCATGGCCGACGCCGTGGCGCAGTTTGCCGTGGGGCTGAGCCACGATTACAGTCCGCTGGTACTGCTGGCAGTGATATTCATCATCACCAATGTGTTTACGGAACTGATGACGAACAATGCAGCGGCAGCCCTGGCATTTCCGGTGTCGCTATCGATTGCAGAACACATGCAGGTGAGTCCGATGCCATTTTTCGTTACCATTTGCATGGCGGCTTCGGCCAGTTTCAGTTCGCCCATCGGCTACCAAACGAACCTGATTGTGCAGGGTATCGGCAACTACCGCTTTGGCGACTTTGTGCGTATCGGTTTGCCGCTGAACCTTATTTCGCTCATCATTACGTTGATTTTTGTGCCTATGTTCTGGCCGTTTTAAGGTCGCAATTCCCCCATTCGTCGGGGGTGCATCGACTACTTTTTTTAAAAAAACGAAGATTATGAAGAAAATCAAGAATCCCTACTTACACCTCGAGGGCTACAACTGCTTTGGCTGCGCGCCTGAAAATCCGTTGGGCGTGAAAATGGAGTTTTACGAGGACGGCGACGACATTGTGTCGATATGGTCGCCGCGTTCGGAATACCAAGGTTGGCTGAACACCCTGCATGGGGGCATTCAGAGCGTGCTGCTCGACGAAATTTGTGCCTGGGTGGTGATGCGTAAAAAGCAGACGGCAGGAGTGACTTCGAAAATGGAAACGCGTTTTTTGCGTCCGGTCAGCACCAACGGGGGCGACCTTACGCTGCGTGCGCACCTGGCTGAGGAGCGGCGCAACATTTTGCTCATTGATGCGGAACTTTACGATGCGGAGGGTCAGCTGTGTACGCAGTGCCGCTGCACCTACTTTGCATTTCCGCAAGAAAAGGCGCAAAAGGATTTTCATTTCGTGGCGTGCGAGTTAGAAGAGTAGCCTAACACGTCCGTGTTTTTTTGTATTGCCCTTACAGGGCGCCGCGATTCCAAAACCATTGAAATACAGCGTGTTATATCGCGCTTCAATAGGGCGCATGTTTGCATAAAGCTACGAATTGCAATAATGTCATTAAACCACATGGTTAGGATATAAAATACACATAAAACGTGCTGTAATTCAATGGTTTTGAACCCGCGGCGCCCTGTAAGGGCAATGGTATCTCAGCCCAGGGTAAAGCAGGACGAAGGACTGCGACACCCTGGGTTCCCCCATGTACTGGGTTTAAAAGGTATCGCGCCCTGTAAGGGCAGAACGTCGGAATAGGGGCAACGCCCCCCGACACACACGGGCGCAAATCGGGCGAAATAT
>FR901721.1:12309-18560 GCA_000437675.1 Prevotella sp. CAG:891 | reverse complement strand
ATCGCGCGAAATATTGGGCGCAAAACACACGGGAAATGTATGTTAAAAAATGTCATGCAAGCACTCCCCTACACGGCCCAACTACTACCCACATTGGCGGCATTTGGCGGTTGTGAATACCGCGAAAGGAGGCTTGGGCAAACCGCATTTGTGGTTTTTCGGAAAATGCTGATTATCAGCGATTCCGCGCTTGTTGAAATTTTTTCCGTTTCTTTAAAAACTAGCTCGGAACTAATTTCAACTAGCTCGGAACTAATTTTGACTGGCTCGGAACTAATTTCAACAACGTCGGAACTAATTTTGACTGGCGCGGAACAATTATTTTCGCCGTGCCTGTTTGGGGGTGAAATCATAAAAAAAAGTGGGAAAAATACGGTGACGAATTTTTAACTTGTTTTCACCCTGCAACGAATCGGGTGTGAGCGTTTCAGTTCCCCAACGACATGCGCAAAACGCAGTTGGCATTACCCCCTACTCCGTCTTAGCTCCTAAAACTTCCATGAAGGCTGGGATACATGTTAAAAGATGAAATGCACTTTGATTGGACAAAATATATTTGTACTTTTGCCCAAGTACTTCGATAAAGCGATCGAAGCCAGACTTAACCTTGGTTCAGCATTTTGAAAAACACGACATCAATCCATGATTTGCATACAAATGGGCTTTGGGTATGTTTTGTCAAAGCTGAAACACTACGCGGGGGCATATGGCCCTGGCATCCTTCCTTACACTTTTCTTTGACTTGGCTATTTTCACAATGGCTGAGTGTGGCGGTACGAAACGGTTGTGTCGCCCCAGTAAACGACAAAAAGAAATTCCTATCTATTCATAAAAAAGTGGGGGGGTAGAATTTTGAGGATTCATCGTCCTTTGTACAATCGCAAGACCTTAATTCTGATTCTGCCAATCTGCTTATAGTTTAATTTAAGCGTAATGATTGCTAAAAAGAAGCATTTATTGTTGTTCACAGCCTTGTGTCTGGGAACCGCTGCTCCTGTAGCTGTGCAAGCGCAGGACGATTTCAAGCTTGAAACGGAAACGCTCACCGATGCAGAGAACACGCCTGCACCGGTATTTCCCGTACCTTCTGACCGTCAGTTGAAGTGGAACGAAACGGAGTTCTATGCCTTCTTCCACTATGGTATGAACACCTATACCGGACGTGAGTGGGGTAATGGCGATGAGGACACGAAACAATTTAAACCTTCGGCAAAACCAAATCCCAGACAATGGCTCGAAACGGCTCAAAAAGCCGGCATGAAGGGTGGCATCGCGGTGATTAAACACCACGATGGTTTCTGCTTGTGGCCAACAGAGACGACAGAACACTGTGTGAAAAACGCAGGTAATGAATTTGGTAAACAAACCAACATTCCTAAGGATTTTGCCGAGGCAGCTAAGGAACTTAAGCTGAAATACGGCTTCTACATTTCGCCCTGGGACCGCAACAGCCGTTACTGGGGTAAAAAGGATGCAAACGGCAATTATACCGATGATTACACCAAGAAGGTGTTCTTCCCTCAGTGTGCTGAAGCAGCTGCCTATGGTCACGATCAGTTTGAAATGTGGTTCGACGGTGCAACCGGTGGCGGTGGCTACTATGGTGGCGAATCCGACAAGAACCGCACCATTGGCAATGCCGAAGTGTACTACGACATTCCCAACCTGCGCGACTCTATTCACAACGCCTGCCCCGACATCATTATGTGGGGTGTGGGTGGCGAAGCACGCTGGATTGGTAACGAAGCCGGATGGGCCGGCGAAACTTGCTGGGCGATGGGCGATGGCGAGTATGGCGACGAAAACGGTTGGCGCTGGCACCCGGGCGAAAGCGATGCCAAGGCTACTTCGGGCGGCTGGTTCTGGCACGATGGCGAAACCATTCACTCTACCGAACGCCTTTTCCAAATGTACCTCGAAACCGTAGGACGAAACGCTACACTCATTCTGAACCTGCCGCCTGATAAGTCGGGGTATTTGCCCGATCAGACCGTGAAGCGTATGGAGGAATTTGGTAAGGAACTCGAAAAGCGTCTGGGTACTGATTTGGCTAAGACGGCCAAAGTGACGGCCTCAGAAACACGCACCAATGGTGCAAAGACGACCTACGTGGCAGATAATCTGAAGGATGACAACAAAGATACTTATTGGGCAACCGACGACGACGTGAAGACGGCTACGCTGACCTTTGAGTGGGACACGCCGCAAACCATTCGCTACGTGTCGATGATGGAGTATATCCGTTTGGGACAGCGCATCAAGGGTTTCTCAATCGAAACCAGCGAAGATGGTCAGAACTTTGTGAAACGCGGTGGTAACATTGCTACCACCACGGTGGGCTACAAGCGTATCATTCCGCTGAATGGCAGCACGCAAAACAGCTACGGCACGGGCTACAAAGCCAAAATTGTGCGCATCACCATTACCGACAGCAAGGCTTGCCCGCTGCTCCACACAGTATCTATTTACTAAAATCATCCACACTATTCAGACAAAACTACCATGAATATAAAGAAATACCTCAGTTTGGCCGGCTTGCTCTTTCCGATGGGCATGATGGCACAAACCGATTCCCTGCTTTGCGACTTTGAAACAGCCGAGAGCTACGCCAAAGTAGGTGTGTACGATACTTGGGAACATTCACCGTTCCGCGACAAACGCCTCAAAGGTAATGCCAAAGTTACGGCTAACCCCTATACCGAGGTCGACGACATTTTGGGCTTTGCCCCGAACAAGTCGGCCAAGGTGCTCGGTGCACAGCGTTCGCGCTTCGGCAGCAACACCTTCGGAGCCATGGTGACGCTGAAAAAGCCCTTTGAACTGAAAAACAAGGTGCGCTATGTGCATGTGAAAATATGGACGCCCTCGGACAGCCGCGTCATGCTCATCGGTTTGGGACGACGCACCGACCGCCCCTGGCAGCCCACTACCACGGAACAGTTCTGGCAAACCTCGACGGCCAAGGTGCAGCCGGGTAAATGGTGCGATGCGGTGTTCCCCGTGAGCGGTGCCAACGGCATTGAAATTCACAACTTGCTCGTGGTGCCCGACTTGAAGTCGACCCACGACTTGAAGCAGGACTTCCTGTTCTACGTGGACGACATCATCATCGACGACAACTCCACTCCGCGCTTCAGCAGCGTGTACTACGGCATTAACTTCGACGAAGATCAGAGCATTAAGAACAACGACCGCTTGCTCAATTCGGTGACGTTCAAGCCCGCAAGTCAGGCCGAGGCTACCGTAGTGCCCGTGAACCAAGGCGTTACGCGCAAACTCTACAACAAAGTGCTCGACAAGGTGCTGACGGCTAAGCCTGGCGAAAAGGTGCAGGTGGGCTTTAACTGGAAGGGTAATGCCATGAGCGGCTACTTCTACCTGGACACGAACCAGAACGGACGCTTCGATGTGGCGGTGGACGGCGAACAGGTGAAACCCGGCAGCGAGGTGCTTTCCTACAGCCACTTCAAGGGAAAGAACAGTGCCGGACAGTCGGCCAATGCCGGCCTGAACATGCCCGAATTTACGGTGCCCGACACCTTGAAACCCGGTGTTTACCGCGTGCGCTACAAGGTGGACTGGGACTGCGTGGACCCGGGCGGCAACACGGCAGCCGACAACACCATCTACAATAACCGCGGTGCCTTTGCCGATATGCGTCTGGTGGTGTACACCGATAATCAGCAGGTAACCGTGAAGCGCGGTACGCGCCCGAACGGCGGCGGACTGAACGGTGATGTGCTGAAGGTGGACGGTTCGGACTTTGCCCAGGAAAAAATTCCGTTTGGCAAGGATTACAAAGTGCGCCTGCGTCCTGCTCCGAACTTCAAGTTCTCGCACATGATTATCAATCACGGTAACTTGGCCAGCACGGACAGTTTGGTGTTCGACACGCCGCAGTACATGGAACACATGGCGGTGGCTCGCGAACTCGATGCCGACAGCTGCTACACCATTCCTGCCAAATACATTGATGGCGACGTGGAACTCATTCCGTTCTTCAAGTCGACTGACGGACAGGTGCAGGGTAAGGATTACCCCATCAACTTCTCTGAGGATTTGGCTATCAGCCGCACCGACCGCCGATTGAACCGCGTGAAGTTTACGGCTACGAAGGGAGGTACTTCGACGCTCGTTGTGCCGCACTCGGGCAAAGAGTTGGTGTTCCGAAACCTGACTGGCGAGGAGGTGTCGGCTGTTCCGGGCGACGAAATTGCTACGGAAATCACCTATCAGGGTGGCCCGATGCATGCCTACCTTTACCTTGACCTTGACCAGGACGGACACTTTGATTATACCCTGAATGCCGACGGTACGCCCTCGCCTTCGGGTGAGCTGTTTGCCTACTCGTTCTTCAACAACAAAAACTCGCAGGGTGCTTCGGTACAGCCCAGCGCAGGCTTGGCAGTGCCTAACTTTACACTGCCCAAAAACTTGCGCTATGGCAATTATCGCGCTCGCTTGAAGGTGGATTGGGCCAACATTGACCCGGCCGGACAATGGACCGAGGGAGGCAAGGAGAATCAGATTGAAGCTAACGGGGGTTATGTGGTAGACTTTATTCTGAACGTACACCCTGAAACTTCGAAACTCGACATTCGTACCACCAATGGTTCAATCGTGGGTAAGAGCAACAAGGGTTTGCCCACCGAGGTGCCTTACGGCCGTGCGCTGAACACTTTGCTTGTTCCGGCTGCCGAGGGTTACAAGCCGGGCAAACTGACGGTGCGCCACGGTCATAACCTTGACGGGGCACAGTACATTCACGGCAACCGCCAGTGGAGCGAGTACACCGTGGACGATACGAAGGTTCACATTGTGAAGGCTGACAGCGTGAATGGCGAGGTGCGCATGACGGTTGACTTTGAACCTACGGCTGAAGCAGACTACAAACTGGTGATGGCTGATGAGTTCAATACGGCTAACGGCAGCATGCCCGATTCAAAATACTGGAGCCGCTCGGAGGTGGGACACGGCATTACGTGGAAACGCTTTGTGGCGCAAACTGAGGAGGGACAGCAGCAAACGGGTTACATGGAAGATGGTAAACTCGTGATGCTGTGTAAGCCTAATACGCTGGCTGCTGAAAAGGACGACAAAGGACAGCAGCAGGCCATGATTAGCGGTGCGATTGAAAGTAAGGATAAGTTTGACTTTACTTACGGCAAAATCGAGGCGCGCATTCTGACTACGCCGCACACGGGTAACTTCCCGGCCTTCTGGATGATGCCGACGAAAACGGTGAAGGGCTGGCCGAAGGATGGCGAAATTGACATCTGGGAACAGATTGACGATAAGGATAATTCGTTCCATACCATTCACTCGGAGTGGGCCAACAAAGAGGCTGGTTGCCACGGTCAGGCTAACAACCCTAAAAAGTCGAGCACCATTTCGTGCGAATCTACGCAGTATCACACCTTCGGTTTGGAATGGGAGGAGGATAAGCTGAGCTGGTATGTGGATGGCCGCAAGGTGTTCTCGTACGCCAAATCGACGGATGCTGATGCCTTGGCTAAGGGTCAGTGGCCCTTCGACAAGCATTTCTACATCATTCTGAACCAGAGCGTGGGTAATGGCTCGTGGGCTAAACCGGCTGACACGAACTTTACTTACCGCACGGAGTTCGACTGGGTACGTGTTTACCAAAAAGAAGGACAGGTGAACACTGAAATCGGTCAGGCTACTGATGCAGATGCGAACATGGACGTGTACGTGCGCAATGGCAAAATCATCGTAGTGGCTCCGCAGGAAACGCTCGTTACGGTTTGCGATGTGCAGGGTCGCACCATTTACCGCGAAAAGGTGCAGGGCAACGTGAGCATTCCTTTGACCAAGGGTGTTTACGTGCTGAACGGCCGCAAGGTCATGGTGCCTTAACTGCCCCTCCCTCTTTATTCGTTGATTCCTTGAAACCTTTGAGCCTTGAAACCTCAGGCTCCACTTACTAAAACAGCCCCGGGGCTAAGCAACTTGATGTTGCTCGGCCTCGGGGCTGCCGGTTTCTATGGGATATGTTTGCGAAGATGGGGGTGAGGCCGCGGCATCCTTATTGAAACGCAACAAAACACGCTGTATTTCAATGATTTTGAGACTGCGGCGGCCTGTAAGGGCAATATGTCGAAATAGGGGCAACACCCTCGACAAAACGGACGTAAATTGGGCGCATTACATGGGTGCATAATTCCCATGTGCCCATCGTTCCACCAATGCATGCCATTTTCCGACAATCCGCCCATTTGTGTCGAGGGGGC
>FR901721.1:0-12100 GCA_000437675.1 Prevotella sp. CAG:891 | reverse complement strand
CTCGTCGCTCTGCATTCGGTTTGCACTGACATTGCCCTTACAGGGCGCGGAGGCCTCAAAACCATTGATTTTTAGCAATTTATATGTGTTTTGATAGGGGGCTCCACGGCCTCGAAACTTCCGAATGATAACGAAATGTATGCTACAAATTGTTTGATAGAATATACTGAATACATTGTGGACGCATTCGCATGAAATTGCTACTGAGCCTGAATACATTGTCGACATATTCCCACACCTTTTTGCTACTGACCTCTAATTATCGACAAAATCCGAAAAAATGCTACTGACGCAAGTGCGTTGAAAAAAAAGGTAACGATAGAAAACAAAAACGCTTTCATGCTGAATATTTACAACATGAAAGCGAAAAAAACGAAGTCGGGATGACTGGATTCGAACCAGCGACCACACGCCCCCCAGACGCGTACTCTAACCGGACTGAGCTACATCCCGTATTGCGAGTGCAAAAGTAGTACTTTCTGACGAATGCACCAAATCTTTCGGCAGTTATTTTTTGAATTCAACAAAAAAATGCGACATCTGCCTGTGATGAGGTGAGATGACGGAGGTTGCGGATACGTTTCAAGACGTGGAACATACAAAATATTTCCTCATTTTTTATGAATGAAGCTATTTACAAATAGAACTCAAAAAGAAAGGTGAAGATTGAATTTCATAAAAGTTCAAACGACTTCATTGTGTAGATTATTTCACACAGTATTCTGGCACTATTTTTGAAGGGAAGAGTAGAATTATCGAAGCGAAAATACGGCGTTTTATCTCCATGAACTTGCTACAGACGAGAGATTATTTCTATTCCGTATGCCAAGTTATAGGCGTATCGACACTTAAAATTTACTGACCTGCTTTCACCCATTAGCTAATGCTCATGGCGAGCATGCAAAAAAAATGGCAACTACGCGTTTCACAACGCACAGTTGCCTCACAGAACTTATATAGAGATGAAAAAACTATCAGTATGAACATCGCAATAAATTGCTTGATGTTTATGACTACAAAGATAGGAATTTAATTCTTATCCTACAAACTTTTCCGTATATTTTCCTGCATGTTTTTTTATTTTTTTCCTTTAAACATTCTATCTGTCAATTAGACTGATATTTTCGGGCGAAATACGGATTTTTTGCTGCTTATACAGAGTGCCTATGGCGCGTTTGAAGGTTTTTTTGCTTACTCCGAAGCGTTCTTTGATTTCGTCGGGCGTGCTGCTGTCGGTAAATGGCAGGGTGCCTCCGGCAACGCGGAGTTCGTCGAAAAGTACTTCGGCGAAGTCGCGGAAACGCGATTTGCCGATGCGCTGGAGCGAGAGGTCGAGTTTGCCGTCGGGACGCACGGTGACAACTGTGGCCGAGAGTACGTCGCCGGCATGGGGCTCGGCTTCGAAAATTTGGTTGTCGTAAATCATTCCGGCGCAGCGGTTGTCGGCTATGACTTTAAAACCGAGGGGCGTTTTTTGCTGGATGATGACTTCTACTTCCTGACCGCGATGATAATGTGAGGGGGTGGCGGGCTGCAGGTAGCGTTCGACTTTGGCGGAAGCTACGATGCGCTGACTCTCGGGGTCGATGTGGACGTGAACAAGATAGGAACGGCCTTGCTGCATGGGGAGCTTTTGCTCGCGGAAGGGGACGAAAAGGTCTTTCATCAGCCCCCAGTCGAGAAAGGCGCCGAACTCGTTGACCCAGGCTACCTTGAGAAAGGCGAAGTCGCCGACACGGGCCAAGGGGGTTTCGAGGGTGCCGACCAGACGTTCGCTTTGGTCGAGATAAACGAATACGTTGACTTCGTCGCCGGGGCGCATACTGCGCTGCACGTAGGCTTTGGGCATGAGAATTTCGCCAAGGGGGCCGCCGTCGAGGTAGGCTCCGTGGTCGGTGAAGCGGACGATGCGCAGGGTATTATAATTGCCTATTTGTAAATTCATGAGTGTGATGTGCTTGTTGGAAGGTGAATAAGGGGGTAAAAATGGGCTTAGTGGCTGATGTCGGCTACTTGACCGTCGACCAGGTGGATGGTGCGGTCGGTGAGGCGGGCTAACGCTTCGTCGTGGGTGACGATGACGAAGGTCTGGCCAAGTTCGTCGCGCAAACGAAAGAAGAGCTGGTGGAGTTCTTCCTTATTATGGGTGTCGAGACTGCCGGAGGGTTCGTCGGCCAAAATAACGTCGGGCTTGTTCATCAGGGCACGGGCTACGGCTACGCGCTGCTTTTCGCCACCGGAGAGTTCGGAGGGCTTGTGGTCGGCGCGATGGGTGAGTCCGAGGAAGTCGAGCAGTTCGTGGGCGCGTTTTTTGTTTTCGCTCTGCGAATTACCGGCTATCATACCGGGTATTATGACGTTTTCGAGGGCGGTAAACTCGGGCAGGAGCTGATGGAACTGAAAGACAAAGCCGAGATGGTGGCAGCGGAAGTCGGCTAACTTATTGCCCGACAAACTTTGAACTTGCTGACCGGCTATCTGCAGGGTGCCGCTGTCGGGCTTATAGAGGGTGCCCATGATTTGCAGCAGGGTGGTTTTGCCGGCTCCGCTGGGACCGACAATGCTGACTACTTCGTGGGGCATGATGTCGAGGTCGATGCCTTTGAGCACTTCGAGGCGGTCGAAGGTTTTGCGTATATTGCGCACAGATATTATGGGCTCTACGGTGGGTTGCACTTGGGGCTGTGAGGCGGTTTGTTCGCCGGACTGTTCGTTTATGGGTTGGGTTGTTTCCATAACGGATGTGGGTATTTAGAGGTAGTTGGCGCGGCTCGGACTCTTGACGCGAAAGCTGGGAGTGGCAATGATGAGCTACGCGATTTGTGTTTGCTTTGCTACAAAGGTAAGTTTTTTTTTGCTGTTTCCCAACAATTCAAGGGGGAAGCTGGAAGTTGGAATGCGTTGGAGGGGGAGAAAATGGGCGCAGGCTCAAAGTTGCGGTCTGATGCAACGGGGTTGATACTGCGGATTGATACATTTGGATAAGCGAAACAGGAAGTATTGATATATCCCTATTTCATTTTTTTCGGGGTGTGGAAAACGTGCCGAAATGCCCGTAAACAAAGGGATAAACGAACGTTTTGGGGTGTGGAAAACTTTTGAGGTGCGATATTAGGCGACGAAAAAATTTGGATTTCAGGGTGTGCCTGTTGTATCTTTGCATCAACCATGTAAAGGCTGCGCAACAGCATGGATAAGTTGCACATGAGCCTTAACGGATGAAAAAACAGTATTCCTTATTGATTCGTTCAGCGTTCTTTGACATTTTGTTACAACAGAAAGTAAGACAGGTAGGCCTGTCTGAAACCCGGGATGTATTGTTGAGTTTTACCACACGCTTTTGCGACTGAGTCCGGGAAAGTACTTATGGCTACCCTACTTCGTCTGAACGGCATGTGGAAAATGAAGTGAAGTGTGGGTGAAGGTGATGAAGGCGTTTTGTTCTCACACAAAAAAAAACGTTCAATGCCCTGCAGTGTGTGCAGTGACATTGAACGTTGAGATATTCATCATTTATTTTATTTACTTCTTGGCTGCAGGAGCGGGAGCTGCTGCGGTGATGCCAAGCTTCTTCATTACCTGTGAGGTAACGTCGGTGCTGAGGGTTTCGTTGATGACGATACCGGCAGTTTGTGCACCGTTTTTGTCGACGATGTAAACGAAGCCGCCTTCCTGGGCAACGGCGTTGACAGCGTTCATTACCTTTTGCGTTACAGGCTGCATTTTGGTTTGCTGTGCCTTCTGGAAGTTTTCAGCATTGTCCTGCTGTGCCTGCTGCAAACGCTGGTACATTTCCTGGAGTTCCTGGTTGTGACGCTCTTTGATGTTGATCGGGGTAGCGTCGGTGTCTTCCTTCTGATACTTCTCGGCCTTGGTCTGCAACTCTTTCTGCATACCTTCGAGCTCGGTCTGATATTGCTTGTAGAGGGCTTCGAGTTCCGTCTGTACGGTTTTAGCTTCGGGCATTGACTGCATGATTGAAGCGTAATCGAAGTGGGCGAACTTTTGAGCGCAGAGGCTCAGGGGTGCGAGGAAAAGCACCATCAACAGTAATTTCTTGAACATTGTATTAGTTGATTTTTATGATTTACTAAATATGGATTGTGAACTGCGGCGGCTAATTGCCAACGCGGACTGCCTGCGCCCGAAGCACTGCTGCTTAAAGTTTGGCATTCAGGGGCTTTGCGCGCAGCAAAGATAGAATTTTTAATTGGAATAGCCAAGTTTGGCCAGCACCTCATTGCTTATATCAATGGATGGCGAGGCAAAAATGATGCCTGCATCGGATGCGCGGTCGAGAATGAGCTGGAAATTCTTGGTCGTGGCTATGCTTTTGATGGCGTTGTAAATTTCGTCCTGAATGGGCTCGATAAGGGCCTGACGTTTCTTGAAGAGTTCGCCTTCGGGACCGAAATATTTTTTCTTGAGGTCGGCGGCTTCTTTTTCTTTATCGACAATGGCTTTTTCGCGTTCTTTCTTTTGCTGCTCGCTCAGGAATACGCTTTCGTTCTGGTAATTCTTATACAGAGTTTCGGCGGCGTTGGCGAGGGCTTCAATTTCGCCTTGCCATGCCTTTGAGGTTTGATTCAACTGTTCGTTGGCGCGCTCGTAGGCAGGAATGTTGCTGAGTATGTACTCCATGTCGACGAGGGCGAACTTCTGTGCCTGGGCTGCAACGCTGCTGCAGAGCACGCAAAGGAGGAGAATGATTTTTTTCATGTGGCGTATAGGTTTTAGGAGTTGTTTGACAATGTGTATCGCATTTTTCCTTTCCGGCTTCTTTATTGGCCGGCAGGTAACTACTTCAACGGGCTTAGGGGACTTGAGTTCCGCCAGGCTCTTGATGAAGTTAGTGATGAGAAAAAGCGGGTTGTTCCGAAGCTATGTTTTTTAAAAAAACGGCAGGCGTAGGTAAGGCTGCGCCTGCCGTTGGGATTTACTTGAATGAAAACGCCGGTACGAAATGGGACCTGACGGTTATACGCTGCTTAGAATTCCTGACCGATAATGAAGTGGAACTGTGATCCACCGGCCTTGGTTCCGTTGACGTATTTCTGGAAACCGTATGCCCAGTCGATACCCATCAAACCAACCATGGGCAACAGAATGCGGACACCAACACCGGCTGAACGCTTCATGTTGAAGGGGTTGAATTTCTTGACATCGGTCCATGCATTACCGCCTTCGAGGAATGCGAGGGCGAAAATAGAGGTGGACGATTCGAGCATGAGCGGATAGCGGAGCTCGAGGGTCATGCGGCTATAAGCGTAGGCATCGGGGGCTGAGTTACCGGCAAGGGCACCGTTGTCGTAACCACGAAGACCGATGGTTTCGGTGGCGTAGCCCGATGAATAACCCGACATACCGTCACCACCGACGTAGTAGGTTTCGAAGGGTGACTTTTTATGCTGGTTGTAAGCACCAAGGATACCAAATTCAACACGGGTCATGAGCACGGGCGCTTTGACTACGCCGGCAAGGGCGGTGAAGTTGCGGAATTTGAGTTTCCACTTGTGGTATTCAATCCAGCGGTATTTCTCTTGCGTCTCTTTCTGGAAGTTGGCGCTGCGGCTGTCGGTGGCCAAGTTCTTGTAGTTGCGGCCGTCCCACAATGAATAGGGAGGCGTGGCTGTTACTTGGAAGAGGAACTCTGAACCCTTTCGGGGATAGAAGGGGTGGTCAGTTGAGTTGCGCTGCAGCGAGAGCGAGAGGTTGATGTTGTTACAATTACCATTGGTGATGAGGAAGTACTGCCATGACTTGAGCATGTAGCGGGTGTACGACAATTCGGCCATGAAGGTGAAATAGTCGTCGGGCCAACGCAGACGCTTACCAAAACCGAGGCTGACACCGAGCATCTTTACGTATTTGCCGGGGTCGTAGGCGTCGGTGTAGTAGTTGGAGTTGACACCGGTTCCGTAGAGGTAATTATAATAGTTGTTGTAATAATTCTGGTTAATGTAGTTGGAGTTGATATCGCTCTGCTTACTGTAGAAGATTGAGAAAGAGAGCTGATTCGGTCGCTTACCTCCTAACCAGGGTTCGAGGAACGAGAGCGAGTAGTTTTGGTAATAGGTACCATTGGTTTGCACCTGGAGCGAAAGGGTTTGTCCGTCGCCCTGAGGAATGAATCCGGCTCGCTTGGCACCTCCGCTAAAGAGGTTCTGTACGCTGAAGTTGGTGAACTTTAATCCGACACGACCTACAATACCTGTTTGTCCCCAACCGGCTGAGAGTTCAATTTGGTCACCGCCTTTGGTGGTGAGGGGATAGGTGAGGTCGACGGTTCCTGTCACCTGATCGGGCTTGATATTCTGGAATATTTCGCTTTGCAGGGCTTCGGGGTCGAACTGGTTCATTTGGGCCAAATCCTGCAGCGAACGCTTGATGCTTTCCATCGAGAAGAGGTCGCCGGGCTTGGTTCGAAGTTCGCGGCGAATGACGTTTTCATAAACGCGGTCGTTGCCTGCGATGCGAACGTGGTTGAAGGTGGCCTGACGTCCTTCGCGGATACGCATTTCAAGGTCGATGGAGTCGCCGTCGATATTGATTTCAATGGGGTCGAGGTTGTAGAACACGTAACCATTGTTGTAATACAGGTTACCGATGGCGTCTTCGTCTTGATAAAGGCGTTCGTTCATTTGTGTCTGGTTATAGACGTCGCCTTTCTTCATTTGCAACACGCGTTCCAGAAGGTCGGAATTGTAGACGGTATTTCCTACCCACGAGATGTTGCGGACATAATACTTTGTTCCCTCATAAACGTCGAGGTATACATTTACGTGTTTGTCGTCGATGGATTGTACGCTGTCGGAAATGATGCGGGCGTCGCGATAACCCCATGAATTGAGTTTTTCAACGAGCAAGCCTTTATCTTCTTCATATTTGTCGGCCAGGAACTTCTTGGAGCGGAAGATGTTTACGAAACTTTTTTCGTGGGTTTTCTTCATCGCTTTCTTGAGTTTGCGTACGTGTTCGGGCTTGGCGCCGGTGATGAAGATTTTCCTGACTTTGATTTTTTCGTTTTTATTGATGTCGATGTCGACGAGTACGCGGTTGTCACCGGTTACGTCTTCGCGCTGCACAATATTGACTTCGCAGTTTTTAAATCCTTTTTCTTCGAAGTGCTTTTTAATATAATGTTTGGCGCGGTCGATAATGTCGGTGTTGATTTGCATACCGGGCTGCAATCCGATAATTTTTTCGCAGTCCTCGCGTTCCGACTTTTTTACACCGCTATACTTGATACTCGATATGCGAGGTAAGGCGGTGAGGGTGAAGTGCAGGAAAATTTTATTTCCTACGATGCTGTCGGCGGTTACTTGTACATTAGAGAAAGCCTTTTGCTCCCAAAAACGGCGTACGGCATCGCTGATATCGGGTCCGGGCACTTCGTAAATCTGTCCGACATTCAGCCCCGAAATGCTCAGAAGGTAATCATTGTCGTAGTTTTTTACACCGTCAATAACCACTCCGCCCAATTCGTAGCGTTGGTGATTGGCGGTATAATTGATATCGGGTGCAATTTTCGTTGTGTTGTCTGTTTGTGCCTGCATACTCAGCGTTGCAGCGAGGGCGAGCAGCAGGGTCAAGATGCGTGAACTGTTCATTTGCAGCATGAAAAGGATTAGTGAGAGGGGCTAATGTATAGCGTTTGTGGCTTACGTCAGCAACATGATGACTTACGATTGCATCATGATAGCTTACGATAGTGGAAAAAACGGATGGGCTAAAACTGTATGGCTCAAGGTTTTTGCGCTTCAACCTGTTCGCTCGTCTTGCCGAAACGGCGTTCGCGACGATTGAACCACTCGATGGCTTTGAGCAAATCGGCTTCGTGGAAGTCGGGCCAATAAGTATCGCAGAAATAAAACTCAGTGTAGGCGCATTGCCAGAGCAGGTAATTGCTCAGACGCATTTCGCCTCCGGTGCGAATCAGCAAATCGGGATCGGGCATGAACGAAGTGGCAAGACGACTCGATATGAGTTGTTCGGTAATTTCTTCGGGTTTGATACTTCCGGCTGCGACTTCGGCTGCGATGCGCTTGACAGTGTCGGTAATTTCCCAACGTGAACTATAGCTCAGGGCTATAACCATCGTCATGCCGGTATTGACTGCGGTGCGTTCCTGCAGTCCGAGTATCGACTGTTTCACTACGTCGGGCACACGGCTGAGATCACCGATGATGCGCAATTTAACGTTGTTCTTCATAAACAACTCCTCTTCGAGCGAGGTCAGGATAAGCGACATCAATGCGGCTACTTCGTCGGCCGGCCGGTTCCAGTTTTCGGTCGAAAAGGTGTAGAGCGTAAGGTATTTCACGCCGAGATTTGAGCAAGCCGTGGTGATTTCGCGAACGGCTACCACACCCTGCTGGTGACCCATGCTGCGGTTCATTCCGCGCGCTTTGGCCCATCGTCCGTTGCCGTCCATGATGATGGCAATGTGGGTTGGAATGCTTGAAGAGTGAGTTTGCATAAGCTATAATGAATCGGTACTGCGCTGTAGTGGCGATTATAGTTTGTGTGAACTGGACTGTTGCTGTTTTCGCAAAACAGACTGTACGGTTCCGGAGGGAACTAACCTGACAGAACGATGACAAAGCTGCTTAATCACGATTGCAGGTGGGGCAACGCGGATTGAGGTCGTACGTCAAAGTCAGGGTCAGGGCCGAGTAATGGTCTTTATTTCGGAAACCGGATGATTTAATACCCAAGGGGGCATCGAGTCCGTCGAGTTTATCAGACAGGCTGAAGTGCATCAGCCAGTCGAGCCCTAAGTTCAAGCGCGGAGCTACTTTATACTTTACGCCAAAACCTAAAGGTATGTTGGCGCTGAAAGCTTTGCCCGCCGGTCCGTAGGTCAATCCAAAGCCCATTTGGAGATAAGGAACGATACGAGAATATCCTTTGTAGTCGCGCACATATCCATAGGGCAGGAAATGAAGTTCGTAGAGTGCTGAAAGGTCGTAAATGCCGTCGCTCACTTCGTAGTGCAGGCGATCGGAACCGGGCTGTGAGGGATCGATGGGGTAAAAATTCTTTATGCCATCGGTTGCACCTTTTATCTGCGAATAGCTGAACTGTGCCTTTACGGCCATGCGGGGATTGAGCGGGAAACGGGCTACTGCCGCTGCGGCCAATCCAATTTTCCCATCCACATCTGTCAGGTTCAGCCCCATACCCACACCTCCGCCTAATTCCAGACGGTAAACGGTTTCGTCGTTTTGCGCTGCGGCGTGCAGACTGCAAACGAGGGCTAACAGACAGATTAAATAGCGCATGATGATAGGAAATGAAGTGGGAGGTTGCTTAAAATGCTAACAGTTTGAAGGATGGCACGCACAGTATAAAGCTAAACTTCGAAGGTTGTAGCTCCTACCGGTGCCCAAAAGGAATCACCGACGCACACTGCGGTCGAAACGGGTATCTTCCTGTGCCCATCCCAAACGGTTGATGCGGCCTTTATATACATTGCCTGTTCCGCTGCACACCACCCAAACGTAATGGTCGGCATCAACGGCTACGGCCAACGAAGTGCTTTGGGGCATAGCCGGATGCTTCATGTCGTTGGGGCGCCAGGTGCGTCCATAATCGCGGCTCACATAGAAAGGAGCTACTTCACCCTCGGCAGTAAGACCTGTAAGTACTACAGCATCGTCGTAAGAAATGAGAGTGGTATGGGTTAAAACGGGGCAGGCATACTTGCCCAACTCCTCGGTTTGAGGCAGGTTAATCCAGAGGTAAACATAGTCACCCTTGCGGTCAATGTCGCGTCTCCAAACACTGGCTTTACCTTCACGCGTTCCCGTCAGAATCACGCTTTCGTACGATTCGTCAACACGTGATTTCTGCAGCGAAGCGCAGATATTTTCTGTAGGCAAAGAGTTGCCTTCTTCCATCGAACTGGCCACCCACACGGTTCCATTAGCTGTAGCAAACAGGCTATTTCCATGAACAGCATAAAGGCTGTCGGTGCCTGCGCCCGCCAGTACTGTCAGGTCGGGAGTACCTTCAACGGGCGTCCAAACAGCAGGTGCATCGGCAGAGGCTGTCATGAGGCGAGTGCCGTTGAGCGCATAGAGTTTTCCGGCAAAGTACTGTACAGATTCTACAAGAATGGGGGCATTGAGCTGCTGACTGCGGCTGAAATCGGGCGTTTCAGTAGATGAAACAACAACTTCGGCAGTTCCGGTCTGCGTTTTACCAAACACCAGGAGCTGCTTACCACATACCACTGCACGGCTTTCGGTATAATGGGCAGCCGCATTGTTTGCAGCTCCCTCACTAACGGTTTGCCAGGCAAAAGTGTCGGCTTCTTCGCGATGCACGCGAATATCAATGGTATACTGACGGCTAAATTTGGCGCCGGCAGAATAAACTGTGAGTACGCGCGGTACGGTAAAATCGGTACTGTCGGATGCCACAAACACGGTATCCTTACCCGTTATCATACTCTTCAGCGAACCGGTACCCGAAGCGTTGAAAGTAGAAAAGGTTACTTTCGACACATCGGTACCAACGGGCAGCGAATCGAGATTGAAAATCAGGTTATTCTTCTGATCTATATGCATGGGATACATCGTTCCCGTCACAGTTACGACATAAGTACTGTCCTCGCCCTTTGAACTGAGCGTGTGGAGCGTACGCTGCAAATTTCCCATAATCACGCCCGAAACCAAACAGTCGCGCGAGAGCTCGTAATCCACATCATTGCTGGTATCGCAACCCACAAAAGCTATGTTCAGAATCAAGCTCAGCAAAAGAGCAAAAAAGGATGATTTTTTCATATTAGGGTAATAGGAGTAAACTGTATTTTATTCAACCGGGGTATAGGCAATGCGTCGTGCAAGTTCAGATAAATCAATCCTTGTTTCCTTACAGCCAAACAGATGATAATCAAGGCTATTCATCTGAATCCATCATCCATTCAGCCCATTATCCCGACCGACACCGACGCCCGAATTTCTATTTTTACACCACGTTGGCAAGCCGGTGTATGCATTAATTATTCTGCCGTGGTAACAGAAGGTAAGGCTAAGTGCATGCAGCCAAAACAGCAACGCACAACCCTGCCACTTGTTTTCAGCAAAGTGCCATTCTATACCACGACTAACTTACTAACTTGCAAAAGTACGCACAAAATCTTGATTGGCAGTATTTTTCAGTTAGTTTTCTTTGGTTTTTAAGTTTTCTTGTTGAGCCAAGGTTTTGACTCAGTCGCAAAATCGTGTGGTAAAACTCAACAACGCATCCCGGGTTTTAGACAGGCCTACCTGTCTTACTTTCTGTTGTAACAAAATGTCAAAGAACGCTGAATGAATCAATAAGGAATACTGTTTTTTCATCTGTCAAGGCTCATGTGCAACTTATCAATGCAGCAGTGCAACCTTTATTGTTATTGCAATGTCGGTGCAAACCGAATGCAGAGCGATGAGAGCTTGCTCTCAAGAGCTATGCTGAGGTGAAGCCTGACTTCGCGGATGCAATGTCAGTGCAAACCGAATGCAGAGCGATGAGAGCTTGCTCTCAAGGCTATGCTGAGGTGCAGCCTGACTTCGCTATTGCAAAGATACAACGCACACACCCCGAAATCCAAATTTTTTCGTCGCCTAATATCGCACCACGAAAGTTTTCCACACCCTAAAATCGGCATCGAACCCTTTATCTACGGGCACTTCCGCGCATTTTCCACACGCGAAAAAAAATGAAATCGGGATATAACTTTTTATCTCATGCTGATTATCAAAACGTACGAAGCAGCAATGCTATGCCTCACCTAAATGCTACTATTCCACACCTATTACTACTGACCCAAGGTTTACGCAAAACTCTACAGAACAATAATAAAAGCCAGAATTTCTGTCTGTACGAATAAAAAAAATGCGACTTCAATGATTCCCATCATCGAAGTCGCCAATATGCGGGTCACCTTTTGGGTGTTTCCCTCATGAGCAAAGACACTACTCGGAAATGCCTAAAGCTCGATAATTCTTTCCTTAACAACCTTCTTACCCGAGTATCTATTTTAACCTATCTATGAATTCTAACTCAGTATGTGACGCTATGTAGTCGTCCCTTAAAAAGCCCATTTTTGCGA
>FR901720.1:2896-3490 GCA_000437675.1 Prevotella sp. CAG:891 | reverse complement strand
CAGACCTCCGAATGTGCATTCAGCCCTTTATCTATGGGCATTTCGGTGCATTTTTCATACTCGAAAAAAAAATGAAATCGGGATATAATATTTTATCTCTTGACAATTATCAAAACGTACGAAACAGTAACATTTTGCCTCACCCAAATACCACAGTCCCCACACCTTTTTTCTACTGAGCCTACAAAACGCTTCACTACTATGCTTCTAAAAAGAAAACTTAGAAAATATAAAAGCGTTAGCTTACAATAATCTAAAGCAATATATGCCTTATGATATTGCAAACCAACGCCACACGGGTAACTACGTCACCCCATTTTACACGCCTTGTGAGCAGTAAAATTAGAGTTCCAAGTCGCCATCGAAAATTTCGTGCCAGGGAAGTCCCTGCTTGTTCAATTCTTCCATGAAAGGATCGGGATCGAACTCTTCTACGTTCCATACACCCGGCTTCTTCCACAAGCCAAGCATAAACATGCGGGCACCGATGCAAGCCGGCACACCCGTAGTGTAGCTAACACCCTGCATACCAGTTTCCTCGTAAGCAGCCTGGTGCGAGCAGTTGTTGTAAACGTAGTAAGTATGTTCCTCGCC
>FR901720.1:0-2835 GCA_000437675.1 Prevotella sp. CAG:891 | reverse complement strand
CCGATGCTAGTTTCGCCATCATAGTTCTCGCCCAAATCCTGAGGATTAGGCAACACAGCCTTCAAGAACTGCAAAGGAACGATTTCCATACCCTGATAGTTGATAGGCTTGATAGAATCCATACCGATGTTCTGGATAACGCGCAAGTGAGTCAGATATTCCTGACCAAACGTCATCCAGAAGCGGGCACGCTTAATCGTAGGATAGTTCTTCACCAAGCTTTCGATTTCCTCGTGGTGCAGCAGGTAGCTTTCCTTCGGACCTACGTTAGGATAGGTAAGCGGCTGGTGAATTTCGAGCGGTTCAGTTTCAACCCACTGACCGTTTTCCCAATACAAACCCTTCTGGGTAATTTCGCGAATATTGATTTCAGGGTTAAAGTTCGTAGCAAAAGCCTTGTGGTGATTACCGGCATTGCAGTCTACGATGTCGAGATACTGAATCTCGTCGAAGTGATGCTTGGCAGCATAAGCTGTAAAAATGCTCGTCACACCCGGGTCAAAACCACAACCCAAGATAGCTGTCAAGCCAGCCTTTTCAAAGCGATCTTTGTAAGCCCACTGCCATGAATACTCAAAGTGAGCCTCATCCTTCGGTTCATAGTTTGCCGTATCAAGATACGAGCATCCGCACTGCAAACAAGCCTCCATGATGGTAAGGTCCTGATAAGGCAAAGCCAGGTTCATAACCAAGTCAGGTTGGAACTCGCGGAACAAGGTGCAAAGTTCTTCTACATTGTCGGCATCAACCTGTGCCGTTTTGATATCATCGCGACCGATGGCTTTGACAATAGCGTCGCACTTCGACTTCGTACGACTGGCAATCATAATTTCGCTAAACACGTCAGTGTTCTTGGCTACCTTATGTGCAGCTACTGTTGCGACGCCACCGGCGCCGATAATCAATACTTTTCCCATATCGTTGATAAATTGTTATAGTAGTTATTCAGTTTTCACAGACTTTTTAGTCTCGCTCCGGGCTCGTACAGCTCATACTATTAAGCTCACCCGAGCGAAAAATTTATTCTAACCAAATACTGCAAACATTACGCAGCATTCAGCAGTCTGAAAGTCTGAGTGCAAATTTAAAAATTTCTATGGTTTTACAAATGCCTTGCAGCTTATTTATGCCCCGATAGTCAAACTTTCTGTCATTTCCGAAAATCCATTGCCAAACTTATTCTGGAATTTCAAGCTTCAGGCGCACCCAAGTTTCATGTCCTTCACGCATAGCATCAGGCAGTTTATAGGAAATATGCATCGTATCATCGTCCACCAATTTATAGGTAATCTTGTTACTTTTACCCACAAGTTCCGGATCGGTAATCGAACCTTTCACATACTCAATCAGCGTCGAGTCCGAAGTCACTTTAAACTCGCCCCGGTTCGTTATGATGCTTTTTGCCTGCTCATTGGCAATCAGAAATGTTGAAAAATGGTTATCAGTCTGCATAACCTTCCACACGGGCAGACGCACCACCCTGCTACCATCTTTTGCCTGTTGCACCTGTTGCCAAATGCCACACAATTTATCGGCATTCTTAATTTTGTCGGCATGCGCGCCAAGGCCCAAACATAATAACAAAGCTAAAGACACACTCTTTTTCATGGTTGTAAGGTTTTTATAGTAATCAAAAAAATGCGTTTTACTGAAAAGGATAGAAAGAAGATGTTATCCGTACTTAGAACGAAACACTACCCTTTACCACTGCCTGCGACTGCGCATTACGTATTTCAAAGAGCACATGGTCAGCATTCGCAGCATCGGGTTCGCAGTATATATCCAACTCATCGCCCCAATATGACTCCAAGCAATAAGCCATTTCAATGCGGCGCACTGCACGCTGTTTCATGGCATCAGCCGGCATGCTGTTCAGCAACAATTCCAGGTAACGAATCGAATTGACATGACCATTGATGTCCAAATCGGTATACGCAGCCCGGTGTCTGGCCACCAACTGCGGATTTTTCATGCGCATACGTCCCATGGGGGCAATAGGCGAGGGTTCATCCGGAATCAACACATCGCTAAATCCCCCATCAGGCAAACGGGTCAAGTCTGCAGGCTGACGTGTTTCAGTATTGATGAGCGACCATATACTCGTTGCATGGCCATAAGCCGAACCATCTGGACGCAACACGCTGAAATGGCGGTCTGTAAATTGTCTGTAAACGCGGTCCACCCACGTTTTAATGCTGAATTCTTCGTTCGTCTTAGGCAACGAATCCATTTCAATAACCAGACGCGATAGTACCCAAACCTGCTTCGAAGCAATCATTTCGCTATAACCAAAACCATGATTTCCGGCATGAAGCGAAGCGCAACGTAATATCAGATTGCCCAAATTTCCCCACGACAAATTGCCGCGAACATCCTCCGAAAAAGGTTCTACTTTATATTGATAGCATGATGCTTTTTCCATAATTCAACTATATAATTAAATTTATCAATGCCGTAAACACACCCAACCACACCGTCCGCAACGAATCAGCCCAATCGGTGTATAATCCTAAATTCATTCCGGAAAAAAGCGCATTTTTCAGCCTGACAATCAAGTTTGATTACCGGCTGCATTTTAACAGTTGGAAAGAATCGGCGTTATTTTCGCAAAAACAGCCATTATCTTTGCCTTACATGCAAGCCACATCTGTTTTCACTATCACAAAAGTAGCAATTTCATACAACACTGACAAATAATTATACCCAAAATGCTTAACTTTTCATACAGGTTTAAACGCTATGAAAGCGAATACTTATCCACTCTCCATATACGCATAAAATCCCATATCCGTCTACTATCTAGTCGTCCCTTAAAAAGCCCATTTTTGCGAGATA
>FR901719.1 GCA_000437675.1 Prevotella sp. CAG:891 | reverse complement strand
TGTCGCAGCTGCTCAATGCCGGTGGCCACAAACGAAAACTCCTGCCGGCTTTCTGAAGCTGCCAGAATCAGTCCGGGCAGACCGCCCAACTTCCAGGGACCATTGTCAAAAGGCAAGTCGAACGTGTACCAGGCCGTCCAGGTGCGTCCGCGAAAATGACAGACGGCCTTATGGCAAGGATAGCCGATGATAAGGGTATCGCCTTCGGCCAGTTCCCACGCAAAGGTAGGAATGGTTTCCTCATAGCAAAAGAAAAAGTCGTTGTGTAGGGCATCGGTATAAGTAAGCGTCCCTTTTTGCGGAATGTGTTTATACACTTCATATTCGCGCCCCTTCTTAGAACCGTACATGCCTGCCAAGAATTGCAGTTTGTTCATCGGATCTTGGGTGGTACGTTCTACCGAATCGCGCAACTGCAGAAACTGCTCGAACCGCTGGCTGTAAAACCGCGAGGCATGTTTGCCTATATCCAGCAGATTCGTGTCATCAAAAGTTTCTTTTTGTTCCTGCGTATGTTTGTATGTGGCGCGATACTGTACGCGCACTTGTACCGTGTCTATGACCTCTTGCGCTTGGGTGCAAAGGGCTACCAGACTGCATGCTATTGTGAATACAAAAGACTTCATAGGCTAACATATAAATAATATCGCATAGTATATACATTTAAGCTCAAATGTTACTATGCGATATGTATGAGTTTTATCCTGCAAAACTTAATGTATATTTATTAGTTTGCAAGACTAGTTTCTCTGCCTACCTCCACACCATCTTTGTAGAGGATTACAGTCGTAGTTTTGTCATTTTTGTTGTAAATGATTTCAATTTCATAGCCATCTGTTGTGGCTAGATTTTTCGCATTTGTCGCTTGAGGAACAATAAAAGAAGCCCCAACAGCAACTAAAATAGAAAAGATAATTTTTTCATATGCGTTAATTTTTTAAGGGTTAACTATCACTTGCGAATA
>FR901718.1 GCA_000437675.1 Prevotella sp. CAG:891 | reverse complement strand
TATAAAATAATTTTGAACACCTACTTATTACATGAAGCCCAATTCTAATTTGGCTTCCTCGCTCATCATGTTCTTGTCCCATTCCGGCTCAAACACCAGGTTCACCTTCACCTCCTTTACGCCACTCACCCCTTCGAGTTTCAGGCGAACGTCCTCCATGATGAAGTCGGCTGCCGGGCAGTTAGGAGCCGTCAGCGTCATGTCTACCTCGAGCGAAGCATCCTCGTGAACTTCAATGCGATAAATCAGTCCCAGGTTGTAGATGTCAACCGGAATTTCAGGGTCGTAAACCGTTTTCAGCACCTCGACGATGCGTTCTTCTATTTTCAGTTTTTCTTCAGCAGTCATTGATTCTAAATTTATTTTGTGTTTTGGGAGGTTTTAAAAATTTTAAAAGAAAAATGGCCCATCCGTGCAGCCTAATGTCAGAGTTTACCCTCGTCGCGGTAGCTGAAATAGCCAAAGTCCGATATGATGAGGTGGTCGATGAGCTGAATTTGCACCATCACAGCCGCATCGTGCAAGCGTTTAGTCAGTGCATCGTCCTCGCGGCTCGGCGTCAAACTGCCCGAAGGGTGGTTATGACACAGCGCAATATGCGTGGCACCCGCCAGCAGTGCCTCCTTGAGCACCAGCCTGACGTCGACCACCGTTCCGGTAATGCCACCTCGGCTGATTAGCCGGGTGCCAATCAGGCGCAGGTTGTTGTTGAGCAGCATGACGTGGCTCTCCTCGAAGGCCAGGTCCGATACTTTGGTTTTAAAGTAGTCGTAGATGTGTTTCGACGAACTGAACTGTTCGCGCTGCGTAGCCTCCTCCAGCGTACGGCGGTTGCCCAGTTCGCAGGCAGCCAGGATGGTAATGGCTTTGGCCGGTCCCACCCCCTTGAATTTGCATAAATCCTTGATGCTCATTTTGCCCAGCGCCTTCAAACTCTCGTCGCAACTGTGCATGACGCGCTGCATCAGGGCTACCGCATTTTCCTCGCTCGTTCCAGAGCCAATGAGAATGGCCAGGAGTTCGGCAGTTGATAATGCCCCAGGCCCCTTCGCTTCAAATTTTTCGCGTGGGCGGTCTTCCAAACTCAAATCGGTTATGTTCATGACAAATGTGCAGCGTGTAGTAAATATTAAGCAGCCGGATTGCGTGGTTGGACCAGCTTATTTGTAGAAATTGTGTTTGAAAGCTTCGAACTCGCCCCGGCCCAGTACGCAGCGTTCCCACCATGCACGCACAAAGCCCGTGCCGTAGCCCCAAAGCTGAATGAACGAGGCAGCTACAGCGCGAATGCCCACTTGCAGGCTATGCGATTGCAGGGCAGAATCGGCAAAGATGATGAGCGAAAACAAGGCAAACGGTGTGAGCAAGGCCCACCAGTGCGGACAACCACACAGCGCAGCCACCACCGTAAGCACCACGAGCAACGCACAGCCCACTGTAAATACAGCCGGCAGCAGATGCACCGCTTTCAGTGTGCCCGGATGACGCTTCGTCAGGTTGATGCGGGCAATGCCCGAGTTATGCACCTGCTTGAAAAACTTTTTCAAGTCGGTGCGGCGTTTGTGCCATACCCAGGCTTCGGGAAACAGGCGACAACTGTAGCCACCCTTGAAAATACGCGTTGAAAAGTCGATGTCTTCGCCAAAGCGCATTTTCGAAAAACCCTCGAGTGCCAAATATACTTCGCGACGCACACCCATGTTGAAGGAGCGCGGATAGAACTTGTCTAACTTCTTTTTACCTCCGCGGATACCCCCCGTGGTAAAGAACGAAGTCATGGCATAGTTGATGGCCTTTTGCATCAGCGAAAACGAGCTGTGTGCCCGGTCAGGACCGCCAAAGGCATCGCAAGGCTGACGTCGGAGTTCGGCATCGACCGCTTGCAGATAATCGGTAGGCAGCACCACATCCGAGTCGAGAATCAGCACATACTCACCCTCGGCCCGGTCGACGCCGTAGTTGCGCGTCTGTCCCGGTCCGGAATTTGCTTTCAGGAAATATTTAATGTTCAGGCGGTTTTCGTAAGCCTTGACCACATTGTCGCATTTCACCGACGAGCCGTCTTCGACCACCACCACTTCAAAGTCCTTCAACGATTGTTTCGTCAGACTGTCCAAAAGTTCGTCAACTTCGTCCGGACGATTGAACACAGGAATGATAAAAGAATACTTCATACGGCAAATTTAATGCAAATAGATAGCAGTGCCAAAGAAAAGCCCGATTTTCTTTGGCACTGTCCGGTAGTTGCGTGTCAAGTGTTGTCAGCCAGCCGAGAGAGGCTGTTTTTTTATTGCTTATTTTCAGCGGTTTTCTTCGCGGTATGGCAAAAAAAAAGTAATTTTGCAGCCGTTTGGCGATAGGCGCCAGCAATAGCTTTGAAAGAAAACTGTTGTTGCGGCGCGCCGAGCAAAGCGCAAACAGCCTCCGGCCGAACGCCGGATGCCGTTTTGAAGGCTCAGCCTGAATAAACCAAATTTTTTATATCATCAACTCCAATGATTAAATCACAAGAAATTAAGAAAGGTACTTGCATCCGTCTTGACGGCAAGCTCTACCTCTGCATTGATTTTCTTCATGTAAAGCCCGGTAAGGGTAACACCATCATGCGTACGACGTTGAAGGACGTTGTAAGCGGTCGTGTACTCGAACGTCGTTTCAACATTGGCGAAGCTCTCGAAGACGTACGCGTTGAGCGTCGTCCCTTCCAGTTCTCTTACGCTGAAGGCGACCAGTTCCACTTCCTCAACCAGGAAACTTGGGACGATGTAGTGATCGAACGCGAACTCATCACCGGTGTTGACTTCATGAAAGAAGGCGACGTTTGCGAAGTAGTTAGCGATGCTTCGACCGAAACCATCCTCTTCGCCGAAATGCCCGTTAAGACTCAGCTCAAGATTGTTTACACCGAACCCGGCTTGAAAGGCGACACCGCTACTAACACGACGAAGCCTGCTAAGCTTGAAACCGGTGTTGAAATCCGTGTTCCTTTGTTCATCAACGAAGGCGAGGTGGTTGAAGTTGACACCCGCGACGGTTCTTATCTTAACCGCGTAAAGGCATAAGCCCCAACTTTACATTCATTAAAACAAAGTCTCGTTGCTGAGCAATTTCTATTGAAGCTCATTAAAACACCCGGAAATTTTTCAGCATAGGCCCTTCTGCCCAGGCAGGAGGGCTTTTTTTTATACCATATACTTGCACACACTGATGGGTGTGAATTCCGCTGAAACCGTGTGGGATAAATGCGTGGGGCATACGTTTTGTAAACCGCCATACGATAAAAAGACATATCCCTATTTCATTTTTCTTCGTGCTTGAAAAAAGTCTGCGAACGTCTGTATATAAAGGACTTGTGAGCTAATTGGGAGAGTTCGAAAAGATGGAGGTGCGATATCAGGTGACTAAAAATTTGGATTTAGGGGTGTGCGTGTTGTATCTTTGCAATAGCGAAATCAGACTGCACCTCAGCATAGCTTTTGAGAGCAAACTCTTATCGTTCAGCATTCGGTTTGCACAGACAATTCTTTTCTATCAATCCTCGCTTCAAGTTTTTTTGGCTTAAAATCTGTCCATTTCTCACGGATAGTTTGTTCCATTTTTCCCTTTTGGCACATGCGTGTAAAAAGAGCCGGAGATATTTGTGTAATTTCGCAAGTGCTTAAGTACTCATTTTTAATATATTCAATGAAGAAAACTCTGTTTACCATGGTGTTCGGGCTTGCGAGTCTGGCACTTCATGCACAGCGAACTTTGACGTTAGACAGTTGTCGCAGCCTGGCCTTGCAAAATAACAAGGAAATGGCGATGACCACAGCCAAAATGCAAAAGGCACAGTGGGAACGGAAGGCGGCACGTACCAATTATTTCCCGAAAATTTCACTTACTGCCGGATATATGCGCACCGGCGACGAAATTTCCTTGCTAAGCAAAGACCAACGAAACGGGCTGAATAACTTGGGCAGCAATGCCACCGGCTCATTTGCTGAAATAGCCCAACAACTGGTGACGAAACACCCCGAACTCGCTCCACTGCTTCAAGGCATTTCGCCACTCCTTCCCCAAATAGGACAGGCAGGCAATGCACTCGGACAAAGCATTACCGATGCACTGCGCACCGATACGCGAAACATGACTGCCGGGGCTATTTTGCTGACACAGCCCCTTTATATGGGTGGTAAAATCAAGGCCTACGAACGCATTACCCGTGCGCAGGAACAACTGGCGGCCGACGAACAGCGTGCCACCCAGCAGCAACTCGTGCTTGATGTGGATAAAGCCTACTGGCAAGTGGTGTCGCTGGCTAACAAACAGCGACTGGCACGCAGCTACCGCGATATGTTGCAACACCTTGATTCAGACATGGTCAAAATGATTGCTGAAGGTGTGGCTACGAAAAGCAACGGACTTTCGGTGGGCGTGAAACTGAACGAGGCCGAAATGACGCTTACCAAGGTTGATGATGGACTGACACTTTCGCGTATGCTCCTTTGTCAGCTTTGTGGTTTGCCGCTCGATACGCCGGTGAAACTGGCCGACGAAGTGAAAGAAAACCTTAGTGCTGAAACCGCGGACATTACCGCCGATGTGCAAACGGCCTTTCAATTCCGTCCCGAACTGAAACAGCTCGAAACCGCTCAACAAATTTACACGGACAAGGTGCAAATTATCCGTTCGGGTTTCCTTCCTCAGTTGGCACTGATGGGGGGGTACATGATTTCGAACCCCAATGTGTTTAATAGTTTTGAAAAGAAATTCCGTGGAACCTGGGCCGTTGGCGTAATGCTGAAAGTGCCTGTGTGGAACTGGGGCGAAGGTAAATACAAAGTGCGCGCAGCCAAGGCAGAAGCTCAGATTGCAGCGCTGAAAACCGACGAGGTGCGCGAAAAAATTGAACTTCAGGTTACGCAAGAGGCATTCCGAGTGAATGAAGCTAACCGCAAACTCGAACTCAGTTTGCGCAACCTTTCGAAAGCCGACGAAAATTTGCGTACGGCACAGGTGGGCTTTGCCGAGGGCGTAATCACCACTTCCGACCTTCTGGCCGCCCAAACCGCGTGGTTGCAGGCACATAGCGACAAAATTGATGCACAAATCGATACTAAAATTACCCGTGCTGCCTACAACAAGGCATTGGGGAATTTGAGATAACCAATCATCCGTTTTTAAATATATATATACAGACCATTATGTCACGTCAAAAACCGAATCTTCTGCCCGCTATTTTCATTTTGGCCGGCGTCATTATATTGGTAATTATCGGCAGTATGTATGCCTTTAAAGAAGAAACCGATACCATTCAGGGACAGGCCGACGTCACGGAATATCGCGTGTCGAGCAAAGTGCCCGGTCGCGTGTTGCGCTACATGGTGAAAGAAGGACAGTATGTACATGCCGGCGACACGCTGGCCATACTCGAAGCCCCCGATGTTGAGGCTAAACTTACGCAGGCACGCGCCGCCGAATCGGCCGCTGCCGCACTGAACCGCAAAGCTGAACGCGGTGCGCGACAGGAACAAATTGCCGCAGCTTACGAAATGTGGCAAAAAGCACGTGCCGGCGTGAGCATTGCCGAAAAATCGTACAACCGCGTGAAGCGACTGTTTGACCAAGGCGTGATGACCGCCCAAAAACTCGACGAAGTGACAGCACAGCGCGATGCCGCCATTGCCACCGAACGTGCCGCCAAGTCGCAGTACGACATGGCTAAAAACGGTGCCCAGCGCGAGGATAAGGAAGCCGCTGCCGCTCAGGTAAATCGTGCACAGGGAGCCGTGCAGGAAGTAAATTCGTATATCCGCGAAACGGTACTTACTGCTTCGGCCGACGGCGAAGTGACTCAGATATTCCCTCAGGTGGGCGAACTCGTTGGTACGGGTGCTCCCATCATGAACGTGGCGTTGATGAACGATATGTGGGTCAGCTTCAACGTACGCGAGGACCATTTGTCGCAGTTTAAAATGAATGGTACGGTCGAGGCCACCATTCCCGCATTGGGCAATAAAGTTGTTCAACTCAAGGTATATGCCATGCGCGACTTAGGTTCGTATGCAGCTTGGAAAGCCACTAAAACCACCGGTCAGTTCGACATGAAAACCTTCGAGGTGAAAGCCTCGCCCACACAAAAGGTCGACGGCCTGCGAGCCGGTATGAGCGTGCTGCTCAACCGTGCCAAGTAGGGTAGTGCCCTGCGTCCGTTTGTTTCATTCCGGGGTGGGTTACTCTCTCTGTCAGTGCCCACCCTCAACTTCACTTCAGTGACATGTTTTCCATCTTTTTACGCGAACTCCGCCGACTTGCCGTGCAACCCATTTATTGGTTTTGCATGGTCATAGCCCCGCTGTTCTGTTACTTTTTCTTCACCTCCCTCATGCACGAAGGGCTGCCCGAAAGTTTGCCCCTCGGCGTAGTCGACGAAGATCATACCGTCACCTCGCGCAATTTGGTTCGCAATCTCGATGCCTTTCAGATGACCGATGTGGTGAAAACCTATTCCAACGTAACCGAGGCGCGCAAAGCTGTGCAGCAAGGCCATATTTACGGATTCTACCTCATTCCGCAAGGTACAACTTCCGAAGCACAGTCGCAGCGTCTGCCTACCATATCGTTCTACACCAATTACTCCTACCTGGTGGCAGGCTCATTGCTTTATCGCGATATGCGCACCATGTCCGAGCTCGCATCCGGAGCCGCCTCGCGCACGGTGCTCTATGCCAAAGGCGCAACCGAACGGCAAGCCATGGCCTATTTGCAGCCTGTGGTTATCGACATGCATGCTGTAGGCAATCCGTGGTTGAACTACAACGTTTACCTATCCAACGTCATTATTCCCGGTATGCTCGGCCTGTTCATTTTCATGATAACCGTTTACGGCCTTGGCACCGAACTCAAGTTCAACACCGCCGATGAACTCATGCAGCGTTCTGGCGGTTCGGTCATCGTAGCCGTCACCGGCAAACTCATTCCGCAACTACTGGTGTTTTTGCTTTCAGGCACCCTTTATGTGCTTTACCTTTATGCTTATCTGCACTTTCCCTGTCATTGCGGTTTGGCCCGTATGTGGTGCATCATGGCCCTTTTCGTTATGGCCTGTCAGGGTATGGGCGTGTTCATGTTCACCATGTTTCCCACCCTTCGCTTGGGTTTGTCGTTTGCGTCGTTGTGGGGCGTCATATCGTTCAGCATATCCGGCATGTCGTTTCCCGTCATGGCCATGCACCCCATACTTCAGGGCATAGCCAACCTGTTTCCGTTGCGCCACTATTTTCTGCTTTACGTCAATTCGGCGCTCGACGGTTATCCGTTGGCCAATGCCTGGCCCTTTGTGCTGGCGTTGCTGGCTTTTGCCCTGCTCCCCTGGCCTTGTATGTTCCGGCTTAAAAAAGTGCTCACCACCTATCGCTATGAGCCATAAGTAGCATGCGGCAATGTGCGGCTTTGAGCCGAAACGTGTATTTCAATTCTTCAAAACCAACCCGATTATGAGCTATTGGCGACAAGCCTTTACAGACTGGAACACCTTGTTCTTTGAAGAACTGCGAACGATATTTCGCGATCTGGGTGTCCTCATATTCTTTTTTATTGTACCCTTGGGTTATCCTCTGCTTTACACTTTCATCTATACAAACGAAGTGGTTCGCGAGGTGCCTATCGTCGTGGTCGACGACTGCCGCTCAACGCAAAGCCGCGAGTATGTGCGCCATTTGGATGCTACTCCCGACGTTAAAGTTGTATCCTATGCAGCCAACATGTCCGAGGCCCGCAAGCTGATTAAGCACCGCGATGCCTATGGCGCCGTGTACATTCCGCGCGATTTCAGTTTGCGTCTTCACCGTGGCGAACAAGTAAAAGTGAGTGCCTACGCCGATATGAGCGGCATGCTCTATTACAAAAGCGTGCTGACGGCCAACACCAATGTCAGCCTGGCACTCAACGCTCAAATCAAGTTACAACGCGCTGGCGGAGCCACAGCTGAACAGCAAAAAGTGCTGGAACACCCCATTGCTTACGAAGAAGTGTCGCTGTTTAATCCGCAAAACGGTTTTGCCACTTTCCTCATTCCCGCCGTGCTGATTCTCATCATTCAGCAAACCCTGCTGCTCGGCGTAGGTATGGCAGCCGGCACCGCTCGCGAACACAACCGCTTCCGAAACCTCGTAGGTTTTGAGCGTCAGCACACCGGTTTGTTGCGCATCGTGTGGAGCAAATCATTGGCCTATTTGTTAGTTTATATTCCCATTTCGGTGTATGTGTTAGGCGTAGTGCCCCATTTGTTCCGTTTGAATCAGATAGGCAATCCGTTCGACATGGCCCTTTTCATTGTGCCCTTCCTCATTGCCTGCATATTTTTTGCCATGACGGTGAGCGTTGTAATCCGCCATCGCGAAGCCTGCATTGTGCTGATTGTTTTCACCTCCGTGCCATTGTTGTTTATTTCCGGCATATCGTGGCCCGGCAGTGCCGTTCCGCCGTTCTGGCAAGCCGTGAGTTACTTGTTCCCCTCCACTTTCGGTATCCGCGGGTTTGTAGCGATCAACAACATGGGCGCCCCCTTGGCTGATGTACGCGAATATTGGAATATGCTGTGGGTGCAAGCAGTGGTCTACTGTTTCACTACCTGCGTGGTATATCGAGTCCACATTATTCGAGCCCGTCGCCGCACCATCGATTCGTGGAACAGCGTAAAGAACAGTCGTCGTTCTGTGCAGTCGTAAGGCCGGCTGATTCTCCTTGTCTGAACAATTTCTGCTGAAAGATTATTTCTGAAAATGGGCTGTGAAACAGACCCTCAGTAATAAAATGGGGAGTATTGACTTATTCCTAGTTAAGGCATACAAAAAGGCTCGGAAACCGATATATTTGCGGTTTCCGAGCCTTTTTTAGGTGTAAAATGTTTTCATTGTGTTTGTATATCACTGCATCGTGCTCACCCAATCGTTGATGGTACCAGTTTCCGACGAGAAGTTGGCACCTATTTTATACACGGTTCGTGCATCAGCTTCGTAGGGACGTGCATAGCCCTTATCTTCAATTTGCTGCAAAGCCTTTTGAGCCGTTCCGTCCAGTTTGAATTCGAAGATGTACACGAAGTTGGGTGTTTCGACAATGCAGTCCACCCTTCCTTCGCTTTGCTCCTTTTCGACGTAAACGGTGTAGACGCTCATCAAACGCAGCAGAAGGTAGAAGGTGTATTGGAAATACCTTTCGCGTTCAGGCTGGTTTTCTTTGCGGCGCATGGAGTAGGGAATGCTTGCCAAAAAGCTCGTCAACTGTTTGTGGAAGGTGTCTAATTCGCCTTTACGTAGCGCAAATACAGCCTGCCTTACCCACGAACCTAACGTAGGCTCACATTGCAGATAGTTTGAAGTAACCATGGTTAAGAAGCCTTCTTTCACTTCATTGTTGGGGAAATCGAGCAGAAACAGTCCCAGGTCCTTTTCAAAACTTTTGATGGTGAGATATCCGCTCTGATAAATCATGGGCAGCGGATATTCCACGTCTGCTTTGTAGTTGATGAATGCATCGAGCGAATAGTATTTTCCGGTCAGTTGGTCAATACCTTCGTGAAAATGGTTCATCAATCGAATGAGGTAAGTGGGTGTACCGGTAGCAAACCAGAAGTCGCGGATGTTTCTGTTGTAGAAGGCACAGAGAATGCTGAACGGATTGTAAATGTCCGTCATGGTATAGCCGAAATGATAGCCGTCGTAATGTTTTTTCAATAGCAGCTTCATTTCCTCGTCGGTGCAATTTTCCGCAAGTGCCATTTCATGAATAGATTCGGCAAACTGCGTGTGCAGTTCTTCTTCTGTGATGCCGCAGAGTGCCTCGTATTTATCAGTCATACTGATGTCCAGCGGTTGGTTAAATCCGCTGAACACGCTGACTTGCGAAAACTTGGTAACGCCCGTCAGGAACACAAAGCGCAAATAGGCATCTGCGCGCTTGAAAACGGAATAGAACGCCTTAAGTATCTCTCGGTTCTGTTCCATAAGTTCAGCATCTTTTTCCAGCACATCCAGCAGTGGTTTGTCATATTCGTCAACGAGCACCACCACCTTTTGTCCGCTTTGTTGAACAGCAGCCTGTATAATCCGTTCGAAGCGCGATGCCGGATTAAAATCCGGCCCTGGCGTCACCCCGTATGCTTCTTCCCATTGGGCAAAATAGCCCTCTAAATTGGCACGAAGCGCATTAGGCATTGTGTAGTCAATGCCGTTGAAATCGAAGTGAAAAATAGGATGCCGGTGCCAGTTTTTTTCCATTGCTTCGATTTTCAGCCCTTTAAACAGCTCTTTGCGGCCTTCAAAGTAAGCACGGAGCGTTGAAAGCAGTAAACTTTTACCGAATCTTCGTGGTCGGCTGAGGAAATAGACCTTGCCTTCGTTAGCCAAGCTGTACACCATATCAGTTTTGTCAACATAGACATAACCTTCCTCTATGATTTGTTCAAAAGTTTGAATGCCGATTGGATACTTCATGGTAAAATCTCAGTTAGTTAGCTAAACTTATAGCAAATGTACAGATTTTTTTTGAGATACGCTTATTTTACTTTGAGGTTAAGTAGAGGGTGAAATAACATTTATCCGATTGCTTTAAACAATGAGGCTAACGCCTGTTTTTTAGATTGATAAAAAAATACGTGTTACTTTTGGACGAATACATCCAAAGGTAACACGTTTTTACGCTTTTATCCGAGCGCACTGAATCGGTAGTGCGGATTCAGAAACAGTTTGAATTTTACCTAAGTTCTTAGATATTTTCGCTTCGTACCAGTCCGTGAGCCACCGCAAAAATGGTGAGTGCCGAAACACTACGGGTTCCCAGTTTTTCGGTCAGGTTTTTACGGTGTGTAATCACCGTGGCCACACTCACTCCCATGCGCGCAGCAATTTCCTTATTGATGAGTCCCTCGACAATGCCTTTGAGCACCTCGTTTTCGCGCGGAGTGAGTCGGGGAGGGCAAGTCGCATTTTTGTCCGCAGGTTGCTGTGCCTGTTTCACAGCTTCGGGCGCTTCGCCTTTGGCATGGTGTGCTTGGTGCGCCAGATTCAGGATATTGCGAATCAGTTCCTTTTCGCTCTGAAACACATTGAGCGTGTGGAAGCCCTGCGGCAGGTGTCCGCTTTCCTCGCCATGCGTCAGTACGATGGTTTTGTGCTGTCGTTGTAAAAAGAACGAAGCCCCCGTAAGTACTTCGGCAGCCGATACAAAGTAATGAAAGAACGCATCGCGGTTTTCCGCCTGGTTCAGTTCGGCAAAGTGTGAGAACAGGCATATTTCTGCACCCGGCATCATGCGGTGGATGATGTCGGCCAGGCCCACACTGGCAAGGGTGTTGGGCGCGACAATAGCTATGGCAGGGTGTGGCATCATGAGCAAGTGAACTAAGTTTGAAGAATTAAGAAATCAGACATCAGCAGAAGGCCGTAGGCAGACCTAAAGCCAGCGTTATGCAGTCGTTTAGTTAACGATGAGCTGCGGGAAATACGAACGCAGAATGCTTTCGGCATGTGCCAGCTGTTCGGGCGTATTTTCCTTCACATTTTTCAGTTTATACTCCCAGCCCATTGATTCGTATTTATGTACGCCGAGCGTATGGTAGGGCAGCAGCTCAACGCGTTCAATTTGTTTATAGTCCTTGAAATGCTGTCCGAGTGCGTGCAAGTCCTCCTCTGCATCGCTCAGTCCCGGCACCAGCACGTAGCGCAGCCAGAAGGGGTGATTGTGCTGTTCGAGCCATTCGGCCGTGCGCAGCGTTTGTTCGTTGCTCCGCTCCGTAATGTGTTGGTGACGTTCGGGATTGAATTCCTTTACATCCAGCAAGATGAGGTCGGCCAATGAAAAGAGTTCTTCGACGTGTTTGTTCCAGATAGCCCCGTTTGAGTCCACGCAAATGTGCAGTCCCGCCTCTTTCAGTTTTTTGAAGAGTGGCACGAGTGCTTCTGCCTGTACCGTAGGTTCACCGCCCGAGAAAGTGATGCCGCCGCGCTTGCCGAAGAAAGGTTTCATCGAAACCGCCTGCTCCACGATGTACTCCGGATCGGTCAGTTTGCTTTCGCCCACTGCATCAATGGTGTCTGGATTGGCACAATACAGGCAGCGGAAAGGGCAGCCCTGAAGAAAAACAACATAACGAAGACCGGGCCCGTCGAAGGTACCCATTGATTCATAACTGTGAACGCGTATTTGCATAGAATATCAATTTTCAAATAAAAAAACAAAGAAATGCGGTTTACTTTTCAAAGCCCTCACTTTTTGAGAAAGAGTACATTCCTGTTCGGTTCAAACCGCTTCTATGTGCAAATTTACGCAAAATTAGTAGGTAGTCAAAATTATTTTAAAGATTGCATGCTGTGTTTTTCCGCAGTTCAGCATTTGTATCTTTAATTTTCCAACAAAAATCTTTCTGATTATGAATAAATCTGTACTTTTGCTATTGCAAAGCCCATGGGGTGACGAAATGAAGCAGGCGAGTGCTCGAAAGAATAGAGTTTTGAAATCTGTAGTAGCCAATATGTCCTGTATGTATATTTACTTGATGTTATCCGTCATGGGGGGGTAAGAAAAAAATCTCTCTATGCGTGTAGCAAATTAAGCGTCTTTGCGTCAAACGAATAAAAACTGACAGCAAATGAAGAAAGAACTGTATCTGACATTGTGTGCATTGGCCACTACACTTCCGGTAGCTGCCCAGCAGCGCAACTTCCAAATTACCGGTACATTGTGCGATAGCATTACCCACGAGGCACAAGCCTTTGCCACCATCCGCCTGCTCGACAAAACAGCCAAGGACGGTGCTGCGAAGGGGGCGAAAACTGCAGCTGAAAAGGTGCTGCGAGTGGCTACTACTGAGGCAAACGGTAAATTCAAACTTACGGTACCTAAGGCCGGAAACTATACACTCGAGGCGGTGGTCATTGGTATGCAGCCTCTGCGTCGCGACGTTACCCTCAGCACCACACAGCCTACGCTGAAACTCGACACCCTGTATATCAAAGAATACAGCAACCAGTTGGGGGCAGCCACCATTACGGCACAGCGTCCGCTGGTCAAGGCCGAGATTGACAAAATCAGTTACTCCATGGCCGACGACCCTGAGGCACAAACCAACACGACGCTCGAAATGCTGCGCAAGGTGCCCATGGTGACGGTCGATGGTGAAGACAATATCAAGGTGAACGGTAGTTCGAGCTTTAAAATCTATGTGAACGGTAAGCCCAATAACATGATGACGTCGAACCCCTCGACCATTTTGAAAAGCTATCCGGCTTCGGTTATCAAAAAAATAGAGGTAATTACGAATCCGGGTGCCAAATACGATGCCGAGGGTGTGGGTGGCATTCTGAACATTATTACCACCAGCGAAACCAAAACCACGGGCTACACCTTTACACCCAGCCTCACAGCTTCTACCGGGGGCGTTTCGGGCAACTTGTTCGGCATGGCACAGTATGGCAAGTTCATGATTTCGGCCTATTACGGTGCCGGACAGCATAAAAGCTTGAAGCCTATTACAGGAAAAAACGAACTTGAGGTGTACGACGACGATGTGAACCACCTGTTCCTGACCGATTCGGAATTGAAGAACAGAGGGGTGTTCCAGTATGGCAACCTCGAAGCCAGCTATGAATTTTCTGATAAGGATTTGCTCAGTGTGTCGGGCGGTGTGCATGGGTGGAATGGTATCGACAACTCGTATACGCAAAACCGCATGATGGCCGCTGATGGCAGCCAGACCTACGCTTACGACCAGCATGTGCATAGTAAAAGCCAGTATTTGGGCGTGAATGTATCGACCGACTTTCAGCATACCTTCAAGGAAGACCAGTATCTGACGTTTTCGTACCGTTACGACCTTTCGCCCACCTACAACAAGCAAAATGTGTACTTCAGTAACCTGGAGCAGGTGCCCGAAAACAAAGAGTTGCTCGATGCCAAAACCGACCCCGACCAGCGCAGCATAGAACATACGGCGCAGGTGGACTTTACCACCCCGATTGCCAAAAAGCATACGCTCTCGGCCGGTTTGAAATACATTAACCGTATTAACCGAAGCAACAACGAAGAACTGAACCGAAAGGCAGGTAGCGACGACGAATTTGTGCTTAACGAAGAACGCTCGCTCCTTTACCGCCATCGCGGCGACATAGCTTCGGCATACGCTGAGTATCAGCTGAAATTGAAAAACTTTTCGCTGATGGCCGGTAGCCGTTACGAGTATTACCGCGTGAAGGTGACTTACCCCGACGGCAAGCGACCCTCGTTCAGCACCGACATGCACGACTGGGTGCCGCAGGTAAGTGTGGGCTTCAATCTTAAGCCCACTATGATGCTGAAAGCTGGCTATAACCTGCGTATTGCGCGCCCCGATATTTCCTATTTGTCGCCCTACGTGGAACAAACCACGCCTGAGTTCATCATCTATGGTAATCCGAACCTTGGAAGTTCGAAGGCGCATAGCCTGAACCTGACGTACAGCACTTTTTCGCCGAAACTGAATGTGAACCTGAACTTAGGTTACACCTTCTCGAACAACCAGGTGAGCGACTACTCTTTCCACAAGGACGGGGTGCTGCATACCACTTACGGCAACTTCGTTCATTCCAAGGAAACTTCGCTTTCGGGCTACGTGAATTGGACCATATTCAAAGGTACTTCGCTGTTTATGAACATGAACGTGACTTACAGCGATTACAAATCGTACAAAACGAACGAACACGATTCGGGTTTTGGCAGTTTTATTTTCGGAAGCATTCGTCAGGATTTGCCGTGGAAACTCAAACTTTCGCTCCATGGCGGTGGTAGCACCGGCGGTGTGTCGTTGCAGACGAAATCGAAAGGTTTCTACTTTTACGGCCTTTCGCTCAGCCGCTCCTTCCTCGACGAAGACCGTCTGCGCATGACCCTTTCGTCCGGCGGCTTTATCAAACGCTACATGAAGCAACGCAGCGAAACTTACACCGAAACCTTCCGACAGCTTAGCCTAACGAAGTCCGACCGCTTGTACTTCTCGTTTGGCTTGTCGTACCGTTTGGGTTCGCTCAAGGCGGTGGTTAAGAAAGTTGAACGTAGCATCGAAAATTCCGATGTGATGCAAGGTGGCGGCAGTCAGGGAGGTTCGCAAGGTGGCCAGGGTGGTCAGGGCGGTATGTAAAGCCCCGTTCACTCACTCCTCAGTAGGCACTCGCAGCCCATAAGCGTAAAAGGACGATGAGCCGGTCGTTGATGCCGGCACCTAATTTTTAAAATATGAAGCGATTATCCAAACGCATCTACTATGGGTTCACAGCGGCATTGCTATTGGCAGTGCTGCTGTGCACTTATTTACCCGTGAACACAGCCAAACGCCATTCGGCCATTTGCCGTGTGAAAGCCCAACTTTACTATGTGGTAAACGCTGAACATAACGACAGTATTTGTTTGGCATTTACCGACAGTCCCCAACCGCAGGTTGTGATTGATGCACAACAAACCACAGACAGCACCGATTTGAGCGGTGTGTTTGTGTCGCATGCCGGGCACGTCGTGACCACCGATTCGCTGTTTCGCCATTTGCCCGACACGCTGCCAACCAACCATTTGCAGCGCCTACTCGTTACCACCGACAGCCTGCTGCAAAAGCAGATGAACAAGCATCGCCGCATGTTGGCACAGATAACTGACTATGCCAAACGCCACAGCGTGATTGACGACGGATACAACGAAGTGATGGCTTGTGGCGATTCGTTGCGCCGCCAGATGCAGCGAAACGAACGCCTGCTCCAAGTCATTCACCGCATGCAGCAGCTCAAGCAAAGCCCAACGGCGGTACTCAAAGCCCGGCTTACGGTTACCCCTTCGGGCAGTCGGCACGCCGTTGAGGCCCGGAAAGTGATGCGCAAGGACGGCATGCTGGTGCTGCAAACCCATGACGAACAACTGCCCGACGGAGCAAGCCGTTTCAGCGTTTATCGCCTCGGAACCTACCATTTCAAAGCCCGGTTGCTGGCTTTCAACGACTTTGGCAAGCGCACGGCTACCGATTCGGCCCACGTCATCGACACCCGCTTGGCTCCCGCTTTTCCGGCAGCCGAGGGAGGTGCATGGGTGAATTCCTCCGGTCAGCTTTGCGGTTTACACAGCGGTTACGGCCGCATCAGTTCGTGGCGTGTGGCCCAGTGCATGGCCGAGGTGCACCGTTGGCCCCTTTGGTGGTGGGTCAATGCCAAGGCCCTTTGGCGCAAATGGCAGACCAATGCGCCACAAAAGCAAGGCGCAGCGCATGTTGCCCGAAAAAAAACAGCGAATACCCAGCTTTGTGCGCGTTTCTTTTCGGCCGACAGCACGCTCTACGAAGGCAGTGTGTGTCCGCTGAGCGTGATGTCCAAGGCGCACAGTAGGAAGCAACCGCAGCGTCATGGCTACGGAAAACTGGTTTGTGCCGACGGCACGGTGTACGACGGTTTGTGGCAGTCCGACACACTGACCTACGGCACACGCACCGATTCATTGGGCGTGTACTGCGGACAGTTCAATGCCAGCCTGCAAGCTCACGGAACAGGCCGTATGTACTACAGCAACGGCGAGTTCTATGCCGGAACATGGAAAGCCAATAAGCGTTCGGGCCACGGGTTCAGCCTCAGTGCCAAGCGAGCTGTGTATTGTGGCGTGTGGGGCAACGATCGTTTCAGGGGCGAACAGCTCATTTTTACCTCCGACCGCATCTATGGCATCGACATTTCGCGCTATCAGCACGAAATCAACGGACACCGCCGTCCGGTTTACCCCATTCATTGGAACAAACTGCGCATACGCCATCTTGGTGCCGACCGCCGCGTGCAGGGCAAGGTAGATTATCCGGTGTCGTTCGTTTACATCAAATCGACCGAAGGCCGAACCTACCTCAATAAATATTATGCGGCCGATTTGCGGCAGGCCCGCCGTCGAGGCATACCTGTGGGCACGTACCACTTCTTCAGCCTCACGAGCAGTGGTGCGCTGCAAGCCCGACATTTTTTGCGTAAGTCGTCAGTGCTCCCCACCGACTTGCCCCCAGTGCTCGACATTGAGCCTACCGAACGGCAAATCAAGCGGTTTGGCGAGGCTAACATGTTTCGCGAAGTGCGTGCCTGGCTTCGCATCGTCGAAAAGCAATGCGGCAAACGCCCAGTGCTGTACATTTCGCAGCAGTTCTTTTTGGACCATTTGAAAAATGCGCCCGATCTTGTCAGGAACTACGAATTCTGGATAGCCCGCTACGGGCAATACATGCCGTATGTGCGTTTGCTTCATTGGCAGCTCACCCCTTACGGACGTGTCGAGGGCATTCGCGGCGATGTGGACGTAAACGTGTTTAACGGAACGCCCGAACAGTTTCGCCAATACATTGCGTCGCACGGAAAACGCAAAGAATGATTCCGTATTTATTGAAGTCGTCTAAACTTTTCTGACGAAGATTT
>FR901717.1 GCA_000437675.1 Prevotella sp. CAG:891 | reverse complement strand
CATTCTACCTTAGCTTTACTTCCTTTTTTTGTTTTTTATCGAAAAACGTTTAGGACAATATTGGGTGGCACTCCAAAATTTCGAATCACTTGCCCAATGTAAATGTTAAACGGAAAATCTCGTTGTAAGTAAAATTATATTAAAAAGCGAGGGCCGTTTCACCCAATGCTTGCCGTTGTTCGCGTCACGGTGCAAAGCGTTTTCAAGAATTACGCCGCGATTGTTCGAATTAGTTCCGACCTAGTTGAAATTAGTTCCGACCTAGTTCGAATTAGTTCCGAGCTAGTTTGAATTAGTTCCGAGCTAATTTCAATAAATTCGGAACTGCTGATAATCAGCGTTTTCAGAAAAACGCCAAAGTCGGTTGTGCGCACGCTGATTGCGTACGGAAATAAAGAAAAGGACGAGAATCAGATTTTTACCCTTATTAAGCTATTGGTTAAAACCGCCAAGCGCGTCATCAACAACTCCCCACCACCGAGTTTTTGCAAGCCGTTTTGCGGATTTGCCGAAATATCGTCTGCCAATCAAACCTTTATATCTGCATTTATTTGTAATTTTGCAGCGACTTATAGCAAGTAGAAAATTATTTTATCAAATTATTGAAACATCGTTATGCAATCGCTGATTGACTTTGTGTTGTTCAACCTCAATTATTGGTGGGTGTTTGTGTTCATGACCATCGAGAGTTCATTCATTCCCTTTCCTTCGGAAGTAGTGGTTCCACCCGCGGCCTTTCTGTCGATGACGCCCGACAGCCCCATGAACATTCTGCTCGTGGTATTGGTGGCTACCCTGGGAGCCGACATGGGTGCGCTCATCAATTATTATCTGGCAAAATGGCTGGGTCGCCCCATCGTGTATAAATTTGCCGACAGCCGCATCGGTCACATGTGCTTGATTGACCGCGCCAAGGTGGAACATGCCGAAGCCTATTTCCGCGAACACGGAGCAGCTTCAACCTTCTTTGGCCGCTTGATTCCCGCTGTGCGACAGCTCATCAGCATTCCT
>FR901716.1 GCA_000437675.1 Prevotella sp. CAG:891 | reverse complement strand
TGCCGCCTAACTTGGGCATGCCCATAGCTACAAAAAAGGCTGCGTCAAGAATAGGTAATGTCTGTTTTTGCCGCAGCGTAGCAATTTACTCGTTGCAGATGTAAGCATTGGCACGAGCCATCTTATCCGTTTCGCTCAGTTGCAAGCTCATCCACTCTTTAGCTTTGGCGCGACTGATACCATCGCGCGCCATCAGCCGAGCCGTTTGCGTTTCCGTTGAAACATGAACCAGCACCGAATGATGCACCAAACGGTCGAATGATGCTTCGAAAAGCAAGGCGCACTCCATGAATAAAGTGTGCGAGGTAGGAAGTTTTCGGAGCGTTTCAACGTCGATGGCAACGGGGCTTCCGGCATGAGCATTGAATGGTTGCGACAAACACGCACCATCTGCTAAGGGTTTAGAAACAGCCTCAGCAGCAAGCGCCTGCGCCCGGTTGGCAAAGGCCTGCGCCACCCGCGGATGTACCACCCTGTCGATGCGCTGGGCATGACTTCGCCCCTGACAAAGGTAGGCCGCCAATACCGATTTTACCAAATGTCCCTCATGGTCGTAAAGTGCAGGCCCCACAATGTCAGTGAGTTGCTGACGTACGACGGGGTCAGTGCGGATAATTTTTTTGGCTTCATCATCGCAGTAGAACACCTGATGTCCAGCCGCTTCGAGTTGGGCGCAAATGTAGCTTTTTCCGCTGCCGATACCCCCCGTAATGCCAATGCAGCAAATGCCTTGAGGTGGAGCAGGGTAGTCAACTTCAGGCAGCCCGTTCGTGTCGGCAGTTTCAAGGCAATGGCTATCAGTCGTTTTCGGGTTGTTGCTCATAATCAGGAATTTCTTCGATAACATATTCCACATCCTGCGGGCTGATGCGCACATGGCTCACCCCTTCAGGAATGGTTTTGAGTGACAAGTGGCAATAAGTCGATTTGTTTTTCAGCAAATCCTCATAGTTTACCACGAGAACAAAGTTTTCGCTTGTGATTTTTCGATATAGTCCCATACCCACCTGGAACGTCACCTTTACGGTAGCCGGGAAAGTGCGCAACTGTTTTGATGCCGGGAAGTTTACCTGCTGCACCGGCACTTGTATGGTTTTTTCAACCAAACGGTCAATGCAGAAGGTCACCCCGATTTGCGCAGGAACGAATTTGGCACCCTTCACTTTGACAAAGTTACTTTTCACATGAGTCGTATCGGTCAGGTTGCGCAGGTTGAAAGGTTGCAGATAGGCCGCCGTGATGGTGTCGAGCTGTTCGCGCGAGGCATACACCGTTACCGAATCTTCGCTGTACACCGTTTTGGCCAGCGAGTAGAGTCTTCCGGCGCGCACTTCGCCCAACGGCCTGATAGGCACCCGTTTGAATTGGCCGAAGTTGTAGTAAAAGTCGAGCGTATCGGGTTTCAGTCCCAGCATTTGCGTACCGGGTAAAAGTTGTGCTGCAATTTGCCGTTGCAGTTCGTTGCCTAAAATCGACACATGTCCCGACGGATTCGAGTAAGTGTTGTAGTCAACCACCACAGGTTTGAACTGCCGTGTATAGCGGTAAGCCAACAGCTGGCTTCCTTTGTCGCGCAGCAGAATGTGCAGGTTTTCGGGCAGGTCAGTGGTAATCACCACGTTGCTTGGCACATTGCGCAGTTCGAGGGGAACCTGAAAGTCTTCCTCGTAAGTTTCGTTCAGTGTTTGGAAAATCCAGAACACCGACGAGAGTGCCAGAAAAAACAGAAAAATCAGGAACTGTTTATTCCAAATTTTCGATAAACAATACCTGACAAAAGGGGGCAGACTCATACGCGCATAATAACAAAAAATCCCCGTACGGTTTGCCTTTCTGCTGTCAGACAGACAAACCGTGCCGGGGTTAGTGAGTAAAAATCAGCTTATTTTTTTTCGTTCACAGGATTGATGGCATCCTTAGCAAAAACGATTTTCACCCCCGAAGCCACTTCAAGGGTAATGGTGTTGTCTTCCTCGTTGATTTGCTTAACGACACCGTGAATACCGCCGATGGTAATCACACTCTGTCCCACGGTGAGTGCATTGCGGAACTTCTGTATTTCTTTTTGGCGTTTGTTTTGCGGACGAATCATGAAGAAATAAACGATGGCAAAGAGCACCACCATCATAATAATCATTTGCAAACCTCCGCCTTGTTGTTGCGCAGCTTGTAATAAAAGAGTATTCATGCTTATAATAGGGTTAAAATAATTGCTTTAATGGGTCTGGAATCATGCTTTGACTTCGTCGCCATTGTTAAACAAGCGTTTCGGCTTCATTTCGCGCACTTTCGATGTACGACCTTCTTTGGCCAGTTTTCTGACAATGTTGTCCAGCATACCATTGATATACGACGAACTGCGTGGTGTGCTGTACACCTTAGCAATGTCGAGGTATTCGTTGAAGGTGACATTGAGCGGAATAGAGTCGAAAGTCAGGATTTCAGCCAGGGCGATTTGCATGATGATAACATCCATGAATGCCAAGCGGTTAAATTCCCAGTTTTTGGTTGACGAACGGATGATGTCGCGCAATTCCGGTCCGCGTTCGAGTGTAGAGATGAAGAGTCTGCTTGCAAAATCCTTATCTTCCTCAGCGGCATAGAGCGGCAGCAGCGATTGTTTGGCAGTGCTTTCCTCGCTGAAGCGCTTAATGGTTTTCAGTACGAAAGAGTCGACCACCATTTTGTCATCGTTCCAATAGAGTGAATGCTCTTCGATGATAGAATCGATTTCCTCGTTTTCGCAAATAAAGGTTTTGTATATTTTACGAATGAGTTCGCGTTCGGCTTCGTACGAAAAGTCCTCTTTGAACATGTACATCTGGAAAATATCGCTTTCGATAATACGGGCATACAATTTTTTGATGAAAGCGTCTTCTTCGTCCCATGTGCCTTTACGGTTTTCGATATAATCGATCAACTCTTTGTTAATTTCGAGTTGGCACAGGAATTTATTTTCAGCAAAAGCCTTATCGGGTGTAACCCCAGAGATATGGCTTCCGGTTCTTTTTTCGCGTGCCACGCGCACAGCATTTTTACGCTCGGCGTGTTTTTTCAAGCTTACCAATACCGAAAGCAGGTATTCGTAGAGTTCGTAAGCTTTTTGCAAGGAAAAAGTCAATTCCTTTTCTGCCACGTCGAACGTTTTGCCGTCATTCTGATAATACGCATAAACGAGCTGAACCACTTTCAGCCTTATCAGTTCTCTATTGATCATAATCGTAAAGGTACCAATGAATTTGTGTGCAAAGTTAGTGCAAATCGAACACAAAGCCAAAGAAAATCAGCATTTTCTTTGGCTTTGTTGAGATGCCGCCTAACTTGGGCGTAGCCAAAGTGTGCAAATCGGATACAAAGCCCCTTGTAAATTCGCATTTTCTTTGGCTTTGTTGAGATGCCGCCCAACTTGGGCGTAGCCAAAGTGTGCAAATCGGATACAAAGCCCCTTGTAAATTCTCATTTTCTTTGGCTTTGTTGAGATGTCGCCCAACTTGGGCGTAGCCAAAGTGTGCAAATCGAATACAAGACCGCCTAACTTTGCGCAGCTACTAATTTACTTTTTTACCATAAGAGCCGACAGAATGTACATTTGCATCATTGCCACGGCGCGCACATTTTCGCCCCCGTTCGGAATGATGATGTCAGCATGCTGCTTCGTCGGTTCGATAAATTCGTCGTGCATCGGTTTCAGCACATTGCGGTATTTATCAATCAGCATTTCCAGCGGATGACCGCGTTCCGCAATGTCGCGTTCGATAACGCGCAGCAAACGCTCGTCGGGTTCCGCATCGACAAAGATTTTCAAGTCCATCAAGTCGCGCAGCTTCTTGTCGTAAAGCGCCATGATACCCTCCACAATAATCACATCGTGCGGTTCAACATGCACCGTTTCAGGCAGTCGCGTACACGTCAGATACGAGTAAGTAGGTTGTTCGATGGCACGTCCCTGACGCAGTTCCTCGATTTGGTGAGCCAGCAAGGGCCATTCGAAGGCGTCCGGGTGGTCAAAGTTAGTTTTTTTGCGCACTTCGAGCGGCAGGTCCGACTGGTCATTGTAGTAGGAGTCCTGCGGAATCACCGCTACCGTGTTAGCCGGCAGCGTATCAACGATTTTGCGCACCACAGTGGTTTTTCCCGAGCCCGTACCGCCCGCAATACCTATAATCAGCATATTCTTTATCGTAAGTAATCGTTATGAATTAAGACATTAAAGCAGCCGGTGAGCTTCCGCAGAGTCAGAACGCCGTTTTACCAACCGAAGTTCCGTTCAGCAGCAGCTGCAAGGCCAACTACAAAAGTAGTGAATTATTTCAACTGCCAACCCTTTTGTTCTAATTTTTTACAACACTTTCAGGTCATCGTCCCAGTTTTCAGCGTTGCCACACAACTGCTGACGGTAAAACTTAGGAGCCATGCCCAAATGTTTTTTGACATACTTACCAAAGAACGAAATTGAGGGAAAGCCCAGTTCCGTCACAATTTCCTTGATGGTTTTTTCAGGTCGCATCAGCAAGCGTTTCACGTCCTCCGTTACGTAGCGGTCAATCAGTTTCAGAGCCGTTTGTCCGCACGCCGTTTTGCATGTTGCGCTCAAATACTTCGGGCTGATGTTCAGCTGATTGGCATACCAAGCCACCGAGCGCGATTTTGGGTACGACTGTATGAGCAGTTCAACAAACTGTTTATACAAGTTTTCGCCCGACGTAAAGCGGTTAGGCGCAGCATCCACGTTGCTTTCGATGGTGTCATGAAATTCGTACATAAAAGCCTGCAGCAAGTAAGCCGTCACGATGTGGTGATGCTTCAGCGGTGTTTCGGCCGACAGTTTCGAAGCAATCAGTTCGTGGTATTGGCAAAATAGTTTGCCAGCCTTGTCGTCCAGGTGAGTCACCGGGTGTTCGTCGATATACATTCGCACGTTCCACAAGTAAGTAGGAATGCTGTTGATTTCCTCAATAAACTCCTTCGACAGGTAAAAACCGCAAATATTAAACTGGCATGCGCTGTCGTCGGCCTCGATCAAGGTGCCTGGTGAGCATACCACCAAATCGTTTTTGGTAATGTGTACCTCGCGGTTGTTGATATACAAGCGACCCTCGCCCTCCGTACACAGCATGGCTGCGAAAGCCTCCAGTTTGGCTCGCGCATGCTGGTTACTTTTCAGGTCCAGGTTACTGATTAAGTTAACCCTTGCGTTGCAATATTTTTGAAAGGGCTGTTTACCTTCGGCACCATTCTTTCTTATTTCCATTCCTTTTGCTCGTTATCGTGCGGGAGCAGTTGTAGCCCTGTCCGCGATGGCTATGTTGTTCTTGCCGCAAAATAAACCAAAAAATTCAAGATTTTCGCCATGAAAACGTAATTTAAGGTTTTGGTTTTCATTTCAATCCTCTTAGGGTTACAAAAAAGAAACTCCGGCAGTCAAATTGACGTGACTGTCGGAGTTCTTTTTTTGTCAGGGAAATGCCTTCTGCGTATAGAAGGTTATGGCCCTGTTTCGTTCATGGTGTCACACTTATTCATTGCTGAAAGCCAGCGAATCGCCGTCGGTTTTCACGCAAATAGGCTTGTTCTTGTCCACCTTGCCGGCCAGTAAAGCCTTGCTCAAGTCGTTGAGCAACATGCGTTGCAAGGCACGTTTTACGGGGCGTGCACCAAATTCCGGGTCGAAACCTGCGCGAGCCACCAAGGACACAGCCTCGTCCGAAACCATGAGTTTCACATCCTGTTCGCCCAGCAAGCGGCAAATACCGTTCACCTGTAAGCGCACAATCTGTTCAATCTGCGGTTGCGTCAGCGGTTCAAACATGATGATGTCGTCAATACGGTTCAAGAATTCGGGCCGTATGGTGCGTTTCAGCATATCCAGCACCTCCGTCTTGGTCGTTTCGATGGTCTTTTCGCGTTGAGCCTCGCTCTGTCCGGCCAGTTCCTCGAAGCGTTGCTGAATCAGCTGCGAACCCATGTTCGACGTCATGATGATAATTGTGTTCTTAAAGTTCACCGTACGTCCCTTGTTGTCCGTCAGTCGGCCATCGTCGAGCACCTGCAGCAAAATGTTGAACACATCCGGGTGCGCCTTTTCCACCTCGTCGAACAGCACCACGCTGTAAGGCTTGCGGCGCACCGCCTCGGTCAGTTGTCCGCCCTCGTCGTATCCCACGTATCCCGGAGGCGCACCTACCAATCGGCTCACGCTGAATTTTTCCTGATATTCGCTCATGTCGATACGTGTCATCATGTTCTCATCGTTGAACAAGTAGTCCGCCAGCGCCTTCGCCAGCTCCGTTTTACCCACACCCGTGGTACCCAGAAAAATGAACGAGCCAATCGGACGCTTCGGATCCTGCAGTCCCGCTCTTGAGCGGCGCACCGCATCGGCCACAGCCCGTATAGCCTCATCCTGTCCCACCACGCGCTGGTGCAGTTCCTCCTCAAGGTGCAGCAGCTTTTCGCGTTCGCTCTGCATCATGCGCTGCACCGGAATGCCCGTCCAGCGAGCCACCACATCGGCAATGTCGTCGGCCGTAACCTCCTCCTTCACCATCGCCTCAGCCCCCTGTCGGCTTTTCAGTTGTTCCTGCAAGGTCTTGATGTTATCCTCCAGTTCCTTCAGCTTGCCGTATCTGATTTCGGCCACCCTGCCGTAGTCACCTTCGCGTTCAGCCCTTTCAGCCTCGAACTTCAGTTGTTCAATTTGCTGTTTGTTCTGCTGAATGTTAGCCAGCACATCCTTTTCGCCCTGCCACTTCGCCCTCAGGTTCTTCTCCTTTTCTTCCAGTTCGGCAATGTCGTGGTTCAGCGCATCGAGTTTTTGCGTATTGTTTTCGCGTTTAATAGCCTCGCGTTCAATTTCAAGCTGACGCAGACGGCGCGTAATTTCGTCCAGTTCCTCAGGTTGCGAATCGCGTTCCATGCGCAGTTTGGCAGCCGCCTCGTCCATCAGGTCGATAGCCTTGTCCGGCAAAAAGCGGTCGGCAATGTAGCGGTGCGACAGTTGCACAGCCGCAATCAGCGCATCGTCCTGAATGCGCACCCGGTGGTGATTTTCGTAACGCTCCTTCAGTCCGCGCAGAATCGAGATGGCATCCTCCGGCGAAGGTTCGTCCACCAGTACCGTTTGGAAACGCCGTTCCAGCGCCTTGTCCTTTTCAAAGTATTTTTGATACTCCTCGAGCGTCGTAGCACCAATGCTGCGCAGTTCGCCGCGCGCCAGTGCTGGTTTCAGAATGTTAGCCGCATCCATAGCGCCCTCGCTCTTTCCGGCACCTACCAACGTGTGAATTTCGTCGATAAACAGGATGATTTCGCCCTGCGCCTCCGTCACTTCGTTGATCACGCTTTTCAGTCGTTCCTCAAATTCGCCCTTGTATTTAGCACCGGCCACAAGCGCACCCATGTCCAGCGAAAACAGCTTTTTGTTCTTCAGGTTTTCGGGCACGTCGCCACGCACAATGCGTTGCGCCAATCCCTCCACGATAGCCGTTTTACCCGTACCCGGTTCACCAATCAGAATCGGGTTATTCTTGGTTCTTCTCGACAGGATTTGCAGCACTCGTCTGATTTCCTCGTCGCGTCCAATCACCGGGTCGAGTTTGCCGTTACGTGCTTCCTCCACCAGGTTACGCGCATATTTTTGCAACGCCTGGTAAGTTTCCTCGCTCGAAGCCGTAGTCGCTTTTTTGCCGCCTCGCAGTTCCTGAATGGCAGTTTTTAGTCCGTCGGCACTCATACCGGCATCCTTCAGCATTTGTGAAGCCACACTCTTCACCTCGAGCAGCGCCATGAGCAACGGTTCCAAACCCACGTAAGTATCGCCGTTAGCCGTAGCCGTTTTTTCGGCCTGCACCATCACGCGGTCCGATTCAGTGCTCAAATACGGCTGTCCGCCGCTCACGCGGGGCTGATGTTTCAGTTCGTTGTCGATGGCCGTTTGCAGCACATGCTCGTTCACGCCCAGTTTGCCAAATATAAATTGGGTCACATTTTCGCCCACTTGTAGCACACCGGCCAGCAAGTGTACAGGCGTCACAGCCTGCTGTTCCAGACTCATGGCCCGGTCAACAGCCTGTTGCACAGCCTGCTGTGCTTTGATTGTAAGTTTTTCGAAATTCATAGTCTTTTCTCCTTTTCTTTTATTGATTGTTGTCTTAGTTTTCAGTCAGTTTTATGCGAGGCGCAAAGCCTCTCGGCGCCGGTTTCTTAATCCTGCGCTTTCGCCCTCTTAAGCGCAAATACGTTGCCAAATGTTGTTGCATAACATACATTAGTTTTTTATGCCACAATGTCATAATTTTTCATCAATATATCCCATCACAAGTTACTTCGTTGCCCCGTTTTACGCATGTTTCGCGCCAAATAGTCAGTTTTTTAGCTTCGTTTTTTTTAATCAGTGTGCTATGTTTTTTTCAGTTCAACAAAAAAGCGTACTTTTGTACGCGTGAGCAGCCGGTCGTGTCGCTCATGCAGCAGCCATTCAGTAAGCGCTCACCGCACACCACACACACTCCTTATTATATATAAGCACGTTCCAGCATTATGAAAATCCTTTTTTTGTCCGACATTCACGGCTCCTTGCCCGCACTCGAGTCCGTGCTCGCCTATTTTGAAAGCCACCACTTCGATTTGCTTGTACTCCTTGGCGACATCCTGAATTACGGTCCGCGCAACGGACTATGCCACGGTCTCGACCCTCAGGCCGTAGTCGACCGCCTCAACGCCTATGCCGACCGTATTGTAGCCGTTCGCGGCAACTGCGACTCAGAAGTTGACCAAATGCTGCTCAACTTCCCCATCCAGTCCACCTACACTTACGTAGTCGACAACGGTCTGCGCTTCTTCATCACCCACGGCCATGTTTACAACGACAAGAAACTCCCCGTCGGTCCGTCGTGCGACGTATTTGTCTTCGGCCACACCCACCTGCAGCAACTCATTCCTGCCGATGCCGAAAATGCGCGCCCCATCATTCTGAACACCGGTTCGCCCACCTTCCCCAAAGGCGGCAATCCCCCCACCTTTGCCACCTACGCCCAAGGCATGCTCGCCATTCGCACCCTCGACGGAGCCGCGCTGCAGTCGCTCAAAGTTGATGCACCGCGAGTAGGGTAGTTCGTTTGCGTTGAGTGAGTAAAAGCATCTGTCAATATCAAGCAAAAGCGTACTATTACATACTCAATCTACATGATTTTTAGCATGTAAAAGCCTGTTCACGGTTCTGAGCAAAGAACTGTGAACAGGCTTTTTTAGGTATCATGGTGAATTACATCGCTTGGGTACATTCCCCAATAGCCTGTTTGAGTGAATGGTTGTGTCATCCTCGTTGAAGGAATCTAACAAAGGACTGTGAATGAGCTTGGGGAGTACTCGGTACAAATCGTTGCAGCACCTTTATGTGCATCATTTTCATTTTACCCCCTATTCCCTCCGCGAGTGAATGTTAAAAATGCGACACCTTGAAAAGCAAAAATAGATAAAAAAAGAGCCGGCAGATTCTGTCGTTTCTCAGTACGTTGAGCCCATATTTAGTCTGTTGGAAAAAATTACTCCGCGATTCTGAAAATTTGTCTTATACTGATATA
>FR901715.1:17340-25206 GCA_000437675.1 Prevotella sp. CAG:891 | reverse complement strand
ATAGGCTCTCAACATGGCGATCTTATTTAATTTTCAATACTCAAAGATACGAAAAAATATTTGAAATGCGCAACTATTTGATTGATTATCAACTATCTAATTGTTCATGCATCTTATATATACCTCTTTTACTATCGTTGTATTTATAGATGTGCATTGAAAGTTAAGGGTAGCTGCGCTACCCTGCATTTTTCATCCCCTAAACTGAAGATTTAGGGGTTTTCAAATGCGAGTCTCTATAACCAAAGGTTTTCCACATTTACTTGTTATGAAAAGACCGACATTTCCACTTGGGAAGTGTCGGTCTTTTTTTTGTAGCTAAAGCCAAAAGCTTTCTGCGTTTTATTTCAGTGCTTTCTGCGCTTTATTTCAATTTGTAGCTGAATGATTCGCCATTGTCCAAAGTTACTTTTGCCACAATGACCTCATTGCCGGCATTCAGGAGTGGGAGTGCCACAGCTTTTTCACCGTTGCACTGCACGTTTGCCAATAGGCGGCCATCGAGCGTGTAAAGGCTAACCCCCTTCAGGGCTTGTGCAGCCGATACCTTCAACGTATGGTTTTGGAGCGAAACAACCGGTGATTGCGCCGACTGGCTACCCGTGATTTGTTCAATTTTCGAAACCACAGGCTTCTTGTTCTCGTCAGCCTTTTCAACCAATTCGTAAATAGCCGGAACCGTATCGCCCGTCCAGTTGATACGCAAGGCAGCCAGGTTCTGCGCCTCGGCAGGAAGCGACAAACGGATAACGCCCACGCCCACTTCGAAGTTGAGCGGAGTCCACGTTTCGAGGTCGGTGGTGTACTCCATGGTTACTCCTTCCATCGTAGCCGGGTCAGTAAAGAGCGTAACCCCATTGATGAGGCTGAAGTTTTGGAAGTAATAAGTCAGCATACCCGTTTTACCCGTCTTCGTAGCATTAGCCGTCGAAGTCGAAGGGTTCGCATCCGACACCTGTGCGTAGCCTCCACCGTTTCCATCGGTGCAGCGCAGTTGCGCAAAGGCACCCTCACCGTTCACTTCAATTTCATACAAGCGAAGCCATTTGCTCGTATTGGCCTCCGTCAGGCGCAGGCGAACGTATTTGGCATCCTTCATTTCGCCATCGAAGTCGCAAATTTTAGCCTCGTCAGAGTAAGGCATAACCTGCGGCATATCCATGGTAAATGTCGTAGTTTTCGTACCCTTGATTTTCAGAGCCGTCCACTTTTTGCCATCGGCCGACACTTCCACCACAGCCTTGTTCATGTGGTCGCCGTTGACCGTACCCATCACCACGCGCACCTTGTCGATAGCCTGTTCCTTCGCCAACGTCAGTTTGTACTCATCGTTGTTCTGCTGGTTGCGGTTCAGGCAAACAAACGTGTTATACTTACCATCATGCATTAGGTTAGCCGTATGGTTGTCCCAGAAATCACCATTGGGCACCGAAGCGGAAGTGACACGTGTGGCAGCAGGAGTTGTGACGCGAATGCTCTGCGAAGTGAGTCGCACCTGAACGGGCGTATCCTTATCGTTGAGCACACCCACGTAGCGCACATAGCCTTCGGGCGTGGTTTCCGTATCGAAAAGGCGTGTCCACTGCTTACCATCGGGGCTGAGCACCACCTTGTGTTTGCTAATGAGCGTATCGGCAACCACAATTTTTTCGACCTTGGTGGGATTCGGCAGTTGCAAGCCCATCCAGTCGCCCTTGTTCATGGTAATGAATTTACCGCTCGTAGTAGGCGAAACCACCGTAGTACCCGAAGCTGACATTTTCACTCCTTCGATGTTCGTAACACCCATCGGGCGCGTCGGCGCAGCTTCCTGCTGCAAGTATTCGCTGCCGAGCGAGTTTTGTTTGAGGTATTCAACGAAAGCCGGCATCGACTTTTGCGACGGCTGCGACGGACGTACGCTCACGCTGATACCCGTGCCCATACCTTCGAGTGCATAAGCCAGGTATTCCTCCTTCGTGTCGAGTTCGTTGGCCTTGGCCATTTGCGTCACAAATTTTTGCCAAATGCTGTCATCGTTGCCCGTCATGCCCTTTACGCTGATAAAGCCATCAATAGCTTCAGCCATAGCACGCAGACGGAGCAGCCAGGGCGCCAGGTCCTTGTAGAGTAAGCGTTCGTTTTCGGCAGTGGCATCTTTCATTTTTATCAGCACATCGGCGTTAGCCATGATGTTCTGCATGAGCGTTTGCAGCACCGCGCCATCATTGTTTTGCTTGTAGGCATTGATTAGCGTAATGAGTTCGTCGGCATTGTTCCAGCGCAAATAAGGCACCAGGAATTTGTAAGCCTTCTGCGCTTCTTCATTGCCGGGCAGCACAGCAGCAAACGAAGCCTCCCACGAGGTTTTGTTGTTGAAACCGCTGTGGTTCCAAGCATAGTCGGCCACGCTAAACAGCGGCGTCTTCGACACTTCGCCCTGCTGCATCGGGTTGCTCACGATGCCCTGTCCGCGCGACAAGTTGTTGGGCAGCGTACTGTTATTGCCCACCGCAGGCATTTCGAAGAAGTTATAATACATGTCCGAGGGATAAATCTGTCCGTCGGCATTATCGTTGCAGGGATAGTTCCACCACCAGGCCACTTCGCGTTCCAGCGGTGTAGCCGGCGTGTTGAAGTCGCCGTCGTTCGGCACAGACCACACGCCGTTGCCCGTGGTGTAAATGGTGATGTATTTGGGCGTTTTAGCCAAGGCGCGGAAAAAGCGGTCGTGCTGGTCCTGCGAACCGGCGAAGCTGCGGCAGTAAATCTGCGGCACGAAGTGCAGCGGACGCACCGTGTCATTGGCAGCCGTTCCCGGCGTGTTCCATTTGGCCTCGATGGCTCGTTGCAGAGCCGTCAGCTGGTCGGCATTTTTCTTCATGTCGGCATCGCTGTTCGGTATGGCCACGTCGTCGACAAACACTGCAAACTGGCGTACGCCCAGGTCGTACATTTTTTCGTACTTGCCCATGATTTGGTTAATCACCGTCTGCCCGTTGCTCACGAAGTTATTTCCCGGGTGAATGGCCCAGATAAAGTTAACCTTCGTTTCGTGCGAGGTCGAGGTAATGTCCTTAATCATGTCCTGCGACAGCCAGCCGTTCTTCACCTGTTCGGGAGTGAGCGATTCGGGATAGGCATCGCCCCAGAACTGCGAGTGGTAAGGGTCGCTTTTGGCACCATACATATAGGTGTTCATTTTGTGACGCATCATAAAGCGCATCAAGTCCTTTTTCACCTCAACCGTATAGGGGTAGCCGTAGTAACCCTCAACGAGTCCGCGGCTCTTTTGGTCGGCATAGTCATAGAGAGTGGTGACGGCCATAGCCTGCGTGCCCGCGTCAAACATCTGTTCGAGCGAAGCGAAGCCGAAGAAAGCGGCATCCGTGTTCTCGCCCAGAATCAGCAAGTCAGCGCGTCCGTTTCCGCCGTCGCTGAGGCTAAGTAAGTGGCGGTCGTACTTATTGGCCAGTCCGAATACGTCCATTTTCAGTCCGAGTGCTTCGGCTTTGGCATCAGCCACTCCCTTGCTGCCTTTGACGCCCACCAGCACGTTCGACTGGTTGGCCGAAGGTTCGTTTGCCGTTTCTACCTTTAGTCCGGCTTCGGTCAGCACCTGTTTGGCACGGTTCACGGTGTAAGCGTCAATGCCCTCTTCACACACCAGCGTTACGGTGGACGTGAAGTTTACCTTGTCCGTTCCTGCCACTTGTTCTTGCGGAACGGGGTAAATCACATATTGGGCTGCTGCACCTGCCGGAAGGAGCAGTGCTGCCAATGAAACGAGTAATTGTTTTTTGTTCATAGATATTGTTTAGAAAGAATTGTTTTTCACTGAAAGGTTGCGAAGCTATGCTTCAAAAGCTGGTGCCCTATGAATTATTCTATAATTGTTTCGCCAATTATTCGTACGTAAATAATTTTTTCGGGAGGAAAGATGCACCCGCTTATTCTTTGCAAAGTTACTATAAACAAAACATATTCTGCTTTATCGTCTTCATTTTTTTGCAGTTACAATCTTTAAATAGGTGTTCATAATTTTTTTTACGTAAGTTACTTGGAACGCAAAGCCGATGCGCTCAAAAAAAACACTGTGAACGCTTCGGTGTACTCATCGAAACGTTCACAGTGACACTGCGTACGGCTGTCATCGCTCTTCATGAACGCGGTTTACATTTTTGGGGATATTGAAAATGCAAAAGGCTTTCAAAAGCGATGCAACATATATATATATTAGTAATTCTCGGCTCTCAGTTCAAAATAGCTTTTCGGGTGGTTACACACGGGGCAAAGTTCGGGTGCCTTTTTGCCAATCACAATGTGTCCGCAGTTCGAGCATTGCCAAACGCACTCGCCCTCGCGCGAGAACACCACGCTGTCTTCGATATTCTTCAACAATTTGCGATAGCGTTCCTCGTGCAGTTTTTCGATAGCACCCACCATTTCGAATTTTGCCGCAATTTCCGCAAAACCCTCTTCGCGAGCCTCGCGTGCAAAGGTGGCATACATGTCGGTCCATTCATAATTTTCGCCGGCAGCAGCATCAGCCAGGTTCGTCGTAGTGCCCGGCACTTCACCTCCGTGCAGATATTTGAACCACAGTTTGGCATGCTCCTTTTCGTTGCGTGCCGTTTCTTCGAAAATGTTACCCATTTGCACATAGCCATCCTTTTTAGCCTTCGAGGCATAGTACAGGTATTTGGTATGCGCTTGCGATTCGCCGGCAAAAGCAGCCTGCAAATTCTGTTCGGTTTTCGTACCTTTTAAATCTTTCATGTGTTGAGTAGGTTATGAGTTTGTGTAATCGTCAAAGCAATACAGGCTTTCTGTTGGCAACATAATTTTCTATCAGCAACATCACTGTTGCCACGAAACTTATGCATTCAACCAGAAAGCCTGCATCTGATGATAGAGTATGTGGAATATTGCTATTTTGTAGCCATACTAAATACGTACCCGTTCGGGCACGGGGTCATTACTTCTTGAAGTAACGGTTGAACAAGCCTTCGAAGCCGCGGCCATGGCGAGCTTCGTCGCGAGCCATTTCATGAACTGTATCGTGGATAGCATCCAAGTTCAGTTCCTTAGCACGCTTAGCGATACGGGTCTTGTCAGCGCAAGCACCGCTTTCAGCGTTCATACGCTTTTCGAGGTTGGTCTTCGTATCCCAAACCACGTCACCGAGCAATTCAGCAAACTTAGCAGCGTGTTCAGCTTCTTCCCATGCGTAACGCTTGAAAGCTTCAGCAATTTCGGGATAACCTTCGCGGTCTGCCTGACGGCTCATAGCCAAGTACATACCAACTTCGGTGCATTCGCCCGTGAAGTGTGCATTGAGGTCCTTAATCATTTCTTCGTCGCAGCCTTTAGCCACACCTACTTCGTGTTCAGCTACGAAGTTCAAACCCTCGCCCTCAACGAGTTCTTTGAATTTAGAGGCAGGAACGCCACACTGAGGACATTTTTCGGGAGCGTGTTCACCTTCGTGTACATAGCCGCAAACGGTGCAAATGAATTTCTTTTTCATAATGAGTTCGTTTTTTTGAGTTGTTATGTTTCTTATTATTTATTATCGTTATGGGAGTTGCATGTCAGCCGGAGCGTATCAGTCAGTCTCCGCTGCAATACATTTGTTGCACAAACCTCTGAAGTAAAGGGCCGTTTGAGTGGTTTTGAATCCTTCGGGCAGCACCACATGGTCTTCCAGTTCAGGATTAGTCAGCGACATGTCGTACACTTTGCCGCAGCAGGTACAGAGGAAATGTGCGTGCGGACTGACATCGGCATCAAAGCACACATTGCGTTCATCAATCGTTAATTGAATAGCCGCACCCTGTTCAGTCAGCAGTTTCAGCGTATTATACACCGTTGTCTTCGACAGCGTAGGCATTTGTTTGTGCAGTGCGCTGTAAATCTCGTCGGCCGTCGGATGCGTATGGTTTTCAACTAAATAATCCATCACGGCCAGCCGCTGAACTGACGGCTTTACGCCGTGGTTGGTAAGTATGTCCAGCGTATTCGGTGTTCTCATTTAACAGAGTTGTAATAATTACATTTTTGATTACGATGCAAAAGTAGAGGTTTATTTGTTACCCTCCAAACTTTATCCTCATTTTTTTTCGCAAAGTGGGTATTTTCTTTTCAAAATATGCTGTCTAACATATTTACAAGGGGCTGGCTGCCGCTAAAATACCCATTTGTGGCTACTGAGTGAGCTGCAATGCGCTATGATATGGTTCGCATTTTCTAAGTATCGGTCATACCTGGCCGATACAAAAAGAACATCCAACACTAAAGATAAAGCCGACGCTGATTTCTCCGGAAGGAGGTTTCAGCGTCGGCTTTTATTAAAGGTAAGGTATGCGCCACCCTTGACAGTAAGCGCATACTTTCAGCATTGTAAAGCTGGGTGTCGGTCAGTGATTAAAAGGTTGCAGTGCCCAGGTTGCGATCAACGAGCATGCCGTTCGAAGCCTTGAGGTTGAACTTGCCGTTCTTCTTGGCGCGGAACTTAATGACAAAGAGCTTGTGGTCGCCCTCATCAAGCAGGAAGTTGTTGCCGCGGTTCACGAAGGTGGGATAAAGCACCTTGTCGCCACTGGTGTGCAAACGGTCGTAGGTGAGGTTCACCATTTCCTTCATGCCCACCGGGTCAACACTCACGTATTCAAGTTCGCGAGTGTCGTAAGGCAGGGCAAAGCTCAGGGCATTCACTGCGTGGAGGCCCTTGCCGTCGACCGTTACTTCTACGATGTCGCCGGCCTTATAGGTCTTCACATTGGGTGTCAGTACAAGCGAACCAGCCACTTTTTCGTTGTCGTTGCGCACACCACCGTCGAGTTCAACGCCCACGCACGAAATGTCGTAAGCATCAATCAGTCCGTTCTTGTTGATGTCGCCAATGCTTACATAGTCAAAGTCGCCATCGCCCTTACGCAAACCGGTATAGTTCATGTACGAGGTAAAGTCGTTGTCGTCAATGCGCTTATCGCGGTTGATGTCGCCCTGCAGCACACTTTCGGTGTCGGCCACCTTGAAGATATACATTTCGCGACCCGAAGCAAAGTTGCCAACAGCCTCGCTCAAGTGCATCTTGATGTAGCGTGCCGTGGGGTTTCCGTCAAACTTGAAGGTCTTGACCTTGCCATCCTTAGCCCAGTCGAAGGCTACGGGTTCGCTCCAGTTCTGGCGGTCGGTGCTATATGACACCGTACCCTTAAGCAGCGTACCGTTGCCACCGTCCTCGCGCGGCATATACTCCATGCGGTCGAGCTGGTTGAGCGTACGGAGGTCGATGGTCATATCGCACGGAATGGCCTCCCCCTTGCCCCACTTCGAGTGCCACATGGCCTTTTCGTCGAAGTCGAAGAGTTTGTCAACTCCGTTGCCACCCTGGTTTTCACAAGTGGTTTGTGCCTTGATACCCTTCAGTGCAAACTCAAGCGGGTTGCTCTTCGTGGTGCCGCTGATGGTGGTCCATTCAGAGTGTCCGTCCTTGTTCACAGCGCGGAGTTTGAAGGTGTAAGTTTGTTCGGGCTGCAAGCCGGCAAAGGTGAACTGGTTGTCGCGGATGGTAGAGTAAAGCATACCGTCGAATTCCACTTCGTAGTAGTCGGCATTGTCTGTTTTCGTCCATGAAGGGGTCAGGTCGAAGGTACCCAGTCCGCTCTCAGCCACCTGTCCTTGCGGTGCCGTCAGCGCACCGGTGTGCGTGAGCAGGCGGTCGGCCGGTGCAAAGGCAAAACCATTCACCGTTACACTCATAGCCTGTTCAGCCACATTGGCCTTGGCCAGTTTCACGAGCAACTGCGGGTTCTTCACAATTTCCACTTCGGCAGCCTTGGTGCCGGGCGTCGAAAAGTGGTTCAGGTTGGGGCGTTCGTT
>FR901715.1:6481-17335 GCA_000437675.1 Prevotella sp. CAG:891 | reverse complement strand
AAAGCGGTTCAGGTTGGGGCGTTCGTTGTAGAAGTACACGTTCTCGCCCTTTTCAAACTCGGCCAGCGAACTTACGGGGGCGAGTTTCACACTCTTCTTGCCCACCTTGACAGTCACCTTTTTGGGCTGTGCGCTCACGTTAATGCGGAGTTCGGTTTGCTTCTCGGGCACAAAACCTTCAAAGTTGCCCTCAGTGGGTGCCAGGTCAACGGTGAGTTTGCTACCATCGACCGTAGTCGATACGAGCGTACGGGTACAACGTCCGTTCAGGTATTCCTGCGTAGCACCGTCGTCATCGTAGTCGTAGAACTCGGTGTGCTTTTCGGCATAAATTTCGTAGGCACGGTAGTCCTTGCGAATTTGCGAAGGATTATTGTTGGGGTTCGTCATCGGAATGATGGCATCGGCCTTCACAAATACGGGGAGTTTCCACAGCGGTGCCTCATAATTATTGATAATGCGTCCGCCTTCGTACACGTCGCCGTTGTAATAATCCACCCACTTGCCTTCGGGCAGGTAAATTTCGTTACGCACGTCGTTGCCTTCCTTATCCATCTTCGTGTCCTTATATATAGGAGCAACCAGGAAGCTGGGACCGAACATAAACTGGTATTCAGTTTTTGTTCCGAGCGTATAATCGTTGGGATAATCCAGGAACATGGCACGAATCATGGGTTTTCCGTCAACGGCCTCGCGTGCAATGCTGTAAGTATAGGGCATCAGCTCGCTCTTGAGTTTCAAGTACGAGCGGTTGATACTCGTGGCCGGTTCGCCCAACACTTCGGGATACTTAGGGTTCGAGCCCCATCCGTCCATGTTCAGTTCCATGGGCGTAAAGGTTTTCCACTGGAATTCGCGCACATTCACAGGCACGTTTTTACCACCGAAAATACCATCGACGTCCGAGGTGATGTTAGGCTGCCCCGAAAGACCGGAACCGATGAACGTGGGGATGTGGAAACGAATGTATTCCCAGTCGCCACCCGTTTGGTCACCGCTCCAGATACCGGCATAACGCTGCGTGCCTGCCCATCCGTCGAGCGAAATGATGAAGGGGCGGGCGTTCGAGCCATAGTAGGGCATGATTTCGCCCACATCGGCCACACCATTAAGTCCGAACGAATAACCGGCACCTACCCAGGCCACGTCGGTTTTGAGCACACGCACTCCGGCATCGCGCACTTCCTTCACAATGTCGCGCTGCAACAAAGCTTCGATGCCCTCTTTGGGGTGCAGGTCGCTCTGCGTCCAAAGTCCGATTTCGACGCCTTTCGAGCGGGCATAGTCGCCAAACTCTTTCAGGTTCTGAATGTTTCCGTCGAGGGTTTCGGTTTGTCCGTAGCCGGCTCCGTAGCCGTCGTTGGGCAGGAACCATCCGAGGGGCATATCGTGCTTGATGTAGCGGTCAATGGCGGCACGTGCCGAGAACTGGTAGTTGTTCTTTTCGCCGTTCAGGCTTTCCTTCACGCCGCCGTTATCCTTCTGGCTTTCGTTGTATCGTTTGCCATCTTCGTAGAGCATGAATCCGTTTTCGGCTTCGGTCCAGTAGTCACGGTTGTAGGCATTGAGGTGTCCCTGGTAAAAGCCGAATTTAGGCAGCAGCACGGGGTTACCGGTGAGCTGGTAAAAGTCGTTGAGCAGGTCGACGGGCTTTTCGTTCACCATGAGGAAGGCGTCGAGGTAATTTTCGCTGTGCTTCAAAATCACTTTACCGGCCTCGGTGGCACCGAAGTCGTAGCGTCCGGGCTTGAAGGTGTTGAACATCACGCCGTAGCCCTTCGTACTCCAGTAAAAAGGCGTGGGCGATGCCACACCGCCATCCACCCAGTTGTTGGTATTTTCAATGGCAATGGCCTTTCCTTTATGCGAGAAGCGTCCGTTCTGCACGCCGCCGCCATAGAAGTATTCATTGGGCTGTGCCTTGAGCACCAGGGTCGTACCGTCCTTGTCAAAGCTGACGGGCTGCACGCTTTCGGCCACGGTTTGTCCGTTCAGTTTGTTGGTCAGCGTCATGAGTCCGGTTTGGCAATCGAAGCTCAGGGTCAGTTTTTGCGTGCTGACCATCACTTTTCCGCCCGTGTTCTTCAGTTCAACGGTGCCCGTGGCGCGACGCGGCGAATTTACCAGAATTTGTGCAGGCGGTGTAGCCTGCGGATCGCGAATAATGCCTCCGTTGTCGTCGCGGAAGAGGCGGAAAATATTTTCACCGTAAAAGTCGACCGTCAAGTGCTTACCATTGGCATAGGTAATTTCGATGGTCGTGGGATTGATTTTTTCGGCTTTAACGATAGCCTCGTTTGCCTGTTCGGCCTTGCTGCTTTGGCTGGCGTGCTGCGCATAGCCGGCAGCCTCAGCCGTAAGCGGCGCAAGTGCTACTCCGGCCACTGCCAAAGGCAGGGCCATCATCAGTGCTGCACAACGGCGGCAACGGCTGGTTAGATGCTTTTTCATTGTGGTTAATATTGAAATTGTCTAAACTAATTGCGGTTTATTAAAATGGGAGTATTTTGTTATCTTTGTGTTTACCACAAACAAACAGAAACAAAAACTCCCATATGTACATAGTACTCGACAAAGATACGATAATTTCGGAAATTCTCCCACATCTATCAATAGCAAAACGTGGTTTTGTATGTAAAGCTAACATTGTAGAAGTAGTCAACTGCATTTTATACAAGTTGAAGACTGGTATTCAGTGGAGCTTACTTCCTGTAAGAGCATTGTTCAGTGATGTAGTTCTTAGTTGCAAGACCGTCTTCTACCATTTTCGAAAACGGAGCAAAAACGGTGAATGGAAGTCTGTTTGGATTGCACTGACCTTCGCACAGAACAAACAACTACGGCACAATAACGCAATTCAAATGTAAAAATAATTTTGAACACCTACTTATTTTTGAAACTTTACGAGAAGCACATATTTATGTTGATGGCTTGTTTTTGAATGCTGATGCAGGCTTTGACAGCAAAGGTTTCAAAAAGTGGTGTAATAGCAATGGAACACCCAAAGGAAGATATCATAGATGACTTGCGTGCTTCTTGTCTTTTATCTGAAAATCCACGTCAATTTTACTCCAATGTAAATACTCTTCGGCATATTTTCTCCATTGATGTATGGTGTGAACCTCATCAAGATAGACCGCATTGCCCCCAGCTCGAAGACCTGTGGACAATGCGGCTATGTGGATAAAGGATTGAATTTGAGTGAGCGAAGCTGGACTTGCCCGGAATGCGGCAAGGGTCTTGACCGTGACTTCAATGCTGCTTGCAATATCAAGGAATTTAGCTTGTAAACCCTACCCACAGAGCGTGGAAAAGTCAAGTCTGTGGACTGTCCTCTTGTGAATGACCGACCTCGTGTCCTCCTAAAAAGCTGATGACAGAAAGAAGCAGGAAAAGAGAGGAAGTATTGGTATCTCCGAAGCCGCTAAATCTTTAGTTTAGCGGTAGTTCACTAAACCTTCATATTGTGTTCTGCCAACATTTGAATCCATTGGTTCAAGGCCAACGTGTTAAGTAAAACAGATATGGTTATAGAGAGCAGGAAAGCATAGCTACGCTTTTCATGAAAGCAGATGGCTGCCAATATTATGGCACAGATAACAAATAAATCGACAATGCTGTTGGCACCTACAGCCCTGATATCGTCGAACATGAGTACCATTGTGGGTAAAACTCGTCCTAAAATGATGGCTGATACCGCAAATAGTACAGGTAGTTGGCGTAATTGTGATTTCCATAGTACATAGTACGTGAATGCAAAATAGCAAATGGTCTGACACCAGGCATTTGCGGTGAAACTGAAAGCGTTTACCCAGCAAACTGCTACAAGAAGCAGGAAAGACATTACTGCTATCAAAACGAATGTCATAAGTTTTTGTTTCATAGTTCTTGAAAAATTAGTGGTTCACAATATAATATTTGCTTTTTGTATGTTTGAAACTGAAGTCGTCTGAACTTTTATGAAATTCAATCTTCGTCAGAAAAGTTTAGACGACTTCAATATTATCATTACAACTGCCCAAACCCAATGTCGCTAAAATAATAATCCAACTTAAACATGGTATTTTTTCATAATCATTTGCTTTATGGTGATATTGCAAAAATATATAGAATTCATATATAATACAACAAAATGATGAATTATTTTTTTAGATACAATCTTTTTGATACATATTACCCTTTTACAATGCTTAATAGCCACCTTTTTACAAAAATGAACAATTCTGTCGGTATATGTGTCTGCCTTGACAACGCAATATTTAGGCATAGCAGCTCAGTGCCATGCCTTGTAGGATAGCCTCCAGCCGCCACTATCCATTTATTATCAGCTCCATTGCCATTAAAACTTTGCAGATAACGCTTTTTAAGGGACGGCGCTGTAAGATGCACAAAGTAATAATCACAAGTTTACACACGAACTGTAATGAGCCTGAAATCAAGGAACAAAACTGTTGGGAATACCAAGAACTTTCTTATTTCGGGGAAATAGTGAACTAATTTGCTGATAAATGAAATAATTTTGAAAACAAAACGATAAATCACTAAAAAGTTTTCTACCTTTGTATGAAGAAGTAGCTGTTTTGATTTTTCACCTCCGATAGGTTGAACGGCAAATTACTCCCTCGGGACAAAGCCGGACACACTTGGCTGAAAAACAGTTCGATGACGCAGCACGGATATGGCTGCGCTCACCACATTTCACACCTTCAAAAAAAGGCGAAACTACAAGCATGGCTAAAGAACCACTGAAATCATCACACCGCAACGAAATGCGGCTTAACATTATCGACACGGCCATTAAGGCTTTCCATACTCATGGCGTAAAAAGTGTGACGATGGACGACATCGCCCACAGCCTTACTATGTCGAAACGTACGCTTTACCAAATTTTTTCGGACAAGGAGGAACTGCTCCTGGCCTGTCTGCAACAAAAGGAGGAGGAAAACGTAAAAACCGACATGGAACTACTCGAACGTTACGACAATGTGCTCGACTTTTTACTGCACATCTTCGAAAACCGTATGCGCGAATTTGAGGTTATTACGCCTAACTTCTTTACGGAACTGGGCAAATACCCCAAAGTGACTACCTATTTTTCCAAACGCAACAGGGCGCACGAAGACGAGGCGGTGGAGTTTCTGAACAAGGGTATCGAACAGGGATACTTCCGTCCGGACGTGAACTTTGTGATTATTTACCGACAACTCACGCTCGGACTGAAACTGAGCATGAACAGCCGCGAACTGACACAATTTTCGCAACGCGAACTGTTCATCAACACGGTGATTCCGTATATACGCGGATGTGCCACACTGAAGGGCATCGAAATTATCGACCGCTTTATCGATAAATATCGATCGGCCGAGGAACGCGATGCCGACTGAGCATTGCTTTCAGCGCAATGCCCTACAAGGAGAAGTGTGTTACTTCTGTGCTGAAAATGAATTGAAAATACGATTGAATGACTTTGTCAAAAAAGTGCAGACTGCACCGCGGCGTATGCCCGGTGGAGCTGCACTTTTTGTTTGAAGTGAACCGACTGTACGGCCAAAGAACGCGCATGTTAAAATTAACGCTACATTTTTACTCCATCTGCCTGCTTTGTTCGGGGGACGAGGGCAAGGATTCGGCCATTTGAAAACACTTCGGCGTGATTTGCTGCCATTAGTGCCGCGATTCTCGAAATTAGTTCCAACCTTGTTGAAATTAGTTCCGACCTTGTTAAAATTAGTTCCGAGCTTGTTGAAATTAGTTCCGACCTTGTTAAAATTAGTTCCGACCTTGTTGAAATTAGTTCCGAGCTAGTTCGAATTAGTTCCGAGCTAGTTTTCACAATTTCGGAACTACTGAAAATCAGCACTTTCATCGTGTACACAAAATCGGAATGCCGCCCGCCTGTCGGCCACAGAAACCTTACATTCGCGGATTTAGTTTGTTTTGCATTTATAGGAACTTGCATTTGCCCCCTTAAATCTTCAGTTTAAGGGATGAAAAACACTCTTTAATATCTTATTCATCCTTTTTGCAGCTTACATTTTGACAACACCATTTGTACTATAATTACTATTTGATAGATATATAGCTATACAAAATAACCAATGTTTTATTTGTTAATGTTTTTTTAAGATTGACTATTTGCTTATTCGCACTTAAATCCAGTACATTTGCGCTAAGGATTTCAAAAAAATTCAACCTACTCAACCAATTTTTTTAACCTAACAGTTTTAGCCTATGAAAAGGATAGTTTTACTCACTGCTTTGGTTATCACATCGCTATGTGCATGGGCACAACAGCTTCGTACGCCATTCAAAATGGCAGAAAGCAACCGGGAGTATTTGCAGCACGGCGTGCGACACATGACCAGTCCGCTGGGACAAAAATCGATGCAACGCTACAGTATGCAACCTACTGACCGACTGATGCTTACCGACCTTAACAGCCGACGCATTGCGGCAAAAACACTCAATACCAACTACGAACTGGTAAACGAACAGCCGGCGGGCGAGGTGAAAATGTTTTACCGCTCGGGTAAGAATTACTATACCGCAGATGGTACCAACTTTCAGACGGACGACCAGCACGGATTGATGAAGGTGGTGTTCGACCCGGATGGAAAAACCGTGTGGTTCAAGGAAATCATGATGGACCTGGCGGGCTACAACAGCTGGGTGAAAGGAACTTACAACGAGGATAAAACGAAAATCAACGTAGAACTCGGACAAACCGTGGGCTACTTGAGCCAGTACAACCAGTACTTGCTGCTGTACATGTTCAAATACGATGAGGCGAGCCAAACCTTTGTCATCGACGAGGCCCAAAAGCAGCTTGAAGTGGCTGTCGAGGGTGAATCGTTGAAAATGTTGGGCACCGACAGCAAGCACTTGCTGAGCATGGTGTACAGCTCGAACAATGCGTGGGTGATGCTGGGCGACTATGAAACGGTACTTGCGCCTTTCAACGAAGTGGCAGTTGAGGTTCCCGAAGGACTGACTACGAAGGACTATATGCTGAACGCCGTGGACAAAGAGGGCAAGGCTGTGACTACTAAAGTGAAAATGGGCGAAGTGGGCAACGACGTGTATGTGCAGGGCTTGCTGAATTCACTGCCCGAAGGTTGGCTGAAAGGCAAAAAGGAGGCTAACAAGGTGACTTTTGCCAACAAGCAGTTTGTGGGCATCGTGTCGGACTTCTACCCGGTGTGGGCAATGGGTGCGAACTCGGTCGATGACAAACTGGTCGAGGCTGACTTTGTGCTCAACTTCAACGAGGCTTCGAAGACGTACACTTCGGATATGTTCTTGCTTGAAAATGTACTGAAGGACGAATTCGGATACATCGATTATTACTACAATGTGACGCTGATGGAATATCCTGACGTGCAGTTTACCACTGACATCATCACCGAACAACCCGAGGGTGAACTCAAGGCGTACAAGCGAAGCGGTACTGCGCTGTCGACTTACATGGGTTATCCCTACGTCGATCCGCAGGATGGTTACATCATGTTCATGGTGTATGCGCCCGATGGCAAGACGGTGTACTTGAAAAACCCCGTGACGCAGGCTCGCGCCAATACGTGGGTAAAGGCGACGAAGGAGGGTAACAAAATTGTGATGCCGTTGTACCAGTCTATCGACTACAGCGAAAACGGCGATTACTACATCTACCTGGCTAAGGTGGTGGCTATGAACCCGAACGACGAGAAGAAAGTGTATGTGCCCGACTTCTCGGCTAAGAACGTGACGTTCAGCATTGACGAGGCTACGGGTGTGGTTTCGCTCGATGAACTGAAGGACGACAAGGCGGTGCTTGGTTTGGTATTCAGCAACAACATGAGCTACAATAACTTTGCTGATTTCAATTCGGTTTACACGCCGCTCAATGAGGAAATTACGCTGATGCCCGAAAACCTGAAACAGGAAAAGTGGTCGGTTATCTACAATGAAGAGGGCGAAACGGCTGATGGCGAAGTGGTGGTGGCTATGGATGGCGACAAACTTTACATGAACTCCATACTCGACCTCGACCCGAAAGCTACGCTGGTGGGTACAATCAAGGGCAACAAGGTGGAATTTGCTACCGACCAGTATCTGGGACTTTACCCCAAGGCTGATGCCACGGCTTACTTCGGTGGCGCAAAATACCGCATTGAACAGGAGGAGGTGATTCCGGGTACGGGATTCATGATGGACCACTGGTACTACGATGTGACGCCTTCGCTCGTGATGGATTACGATGCTGAAAAGCGTACGCTGACGGCTCCCGAGGGTACGACGTTCCTGCTTAATGCTACGAAGCCTTCGGTGGATGTAATGTACATCTGGGCGCTGAGCGATGCGTACTTTGCTTTCAAGAGCGAAATTGCAGGCATCGACAATGACTTGACCGTGGAAGGTAAAGAGGTGAAGAGTGTGAAGTACTTCAACCTGAAGGGTATGCAAATTGCCAAACCTGAAAAGGGTATGTGCATCCAGGCGGTTACGTTTACCGATGGCTCGACCATGACGAAGAAGATGGTTCGCTAACGAAACGAGCCTTGAAAGTTAATTCATACTGATACATACAACAAGGAGGTAAACACCCATCAACGGTGTGTTTGCCTCCTTTCATTTTTGTGTCGGTGACTTGCGTGCGGCTGTTGGTGCTGTTCGTATTGGGAATATGATTCTGCGCTGCAACGAATGGGCATGAGCCGACTTTCGAGCGAGCCTCGATGACAGGCTACAAAAAAAAGCAACTTCCATGGGTATGAGCCATTGGGAAGTTGCTTTTTTTTAGGAATAATTATTTTTTAATTGAAAGGGCTATGCCAAAATGTCAGTTGGCAGAGAAAAAAGAAGGCTGCCGGAATTTATTCGTCGCTGGATGCACCGACGAGCATAAGGGCATAGTAAATGAGCGTGGCGAGTGAACTGAGGGCTGCTACTACGTAAGTGTAGGCAGCAGAACGCAGGGCTGACACGGCCATGGGGTAATCGTAGGCCGAGGTGATGCCGGCACGCTGTAACCAGGCAGTGGCGCGGCGCGATGCGTCGATTTCAACGGGCAGGGTGACGAAACTGAACAGCGTGGTGAGGGCAAACAGGCCGACACCAACGGCCAGTATGCCGGGGTAGACGGTAATGAGCAGTACACCGGCTAAAAGCACCCACTGCACCCAGTTCGAGGCAAACGATACTACGGGAATCAGGGTGCTGCGAAGTGTGAGCGGACCGTAGGCTACGGCGTGCTGAATGGCATGGCCGCATTCGTGGGCAGCTACTGCGGCTGCGGCTACGGAATTGCTGTGGTACACGCTTTCGGAAAGGTTGACGGTGCCGTCGGCGGGGTTGTAGTGGTCGGTGAGGTGACCGGGTACGCAGGTGACGCGCACGTTATAAATGCCGTTGTCGTGCAGCATTTTTTCAGCTACTTCGCGTCCGGTCATGCCCGAGGCAAGGCCTACTTGCGAGTATTTTTTGAACTTTGAGTTGAGGTTGGCCTGAACCAGGTAACTAATCAGCGCAATGCCGATGAAAAGAATGAGGTACATAAATGTGTTGTGTAAGAATGTGTGTTGATAATCAAATGGTGGGTGTCTGCCGGGTGGCAGAGGGCTTTTATTTGCGTCGGCCCATTTTTTGCAGCAGAAACTCGCGACACTCGTTCATGATTTGCGCACCAAGCAAACGAAGCATCAGTACATACGAGGCGGCGGCTACCACAACCTTGATGACGAGCGAGGCATAAATATTGGTGACACCTCGGGCTGCGAACCATGCCAGGGCCATCGACAGGGCGGCAATGGCGCAGAAGGGAAGCACATCGCGCAGGGCCAAACGCAGCTTAAGGCCGATGAGGCGTTGCACAAAATGGTGCCACACAAAGAGCCAAAGGGTGTTGAGCACCACGTAGGCTATGACCATGGCTTGCACGCCGAAGCGGTACATTCCGATTAAAAGCAATAACTGTGCCACGCAAAGTGCCATGGTGTTCCACATAAAAAGTTGGCTTTTGCCTTGACTGACCACAAAATTGGAATAGAACGAGGATATGGGCACAAAGGCGCCGCCAATGCAGAGTATTTGCATGAGGTAGGCACTGGGAAGCCATTTGGCGGTGATGGCTATTTCGATAAACTCGGGCGCAACGAGGGCCAGGCCGAAGAGGGCGGGACAGGACAGGAAGGCGGTGAGGCGAAGCATTTTGCGAAATACTTGCTGCATGCGTTCGGGCTCGTTGTACGAGAGGCGGGCAAAAAGGGGCTGGGTTACGCTCCATACCATGCCGGTGAGCATGGTGTAGCCCATGCCGGTCCATTTGTTGGCCTGGTTGTAGTAACCTACAGTTTTTTCGCCATACAGGCGGCCAAAGAATATGCTGAACAGGTTGTTGTTGATGTGGGTGAAGATGTTGGTGGCCAGCAGGCGCGAACTGAAACCAATCATGCCGCGCAGTGGGCGGAGGTTGATGTGGAACGTGGGGTGCCACTCGGAAAACCACCAGCTGCCGACGGTGAGCATGAGGCAGAACATGAGGTTTTGCACGGCTATGCCCCAGTAGGCAAAGCCGTTCCAGGCTAACACAACGCCGGTTATGCCCGATACGATGAGGGCCAGAATGGTGAGCAGGGCTGTTTCGCGCACTTTCATGTTGCGGAAGAGCCAGGCGCGGGGTGCGGTGTTGAGTGCGGAGATGACGAAACTCAAAAACGAAAGGCGCGACAAGGGCACCAGCACGGGTTCGCGAAACCATGCGGCTATGAGGGGTGCACAAAGGTAGAGCACGGCGTAGATGCTGAGGCTGCAAATAACGTTGAACCAGAACACGGCATTGTAGTCGGCCGCGGTGACTTCTTTTTTGCGGTTCAGCCC
>FR901715.1:0-6454 GCA_000437675.1 Prevotella sp. CAG:891 | reverse complement strand
TCAGCCCGGAAATAAAGCCGCTTTCCTGAAGGGCTGAGGCTATGAGGGTGAATATGGTGAGCATGCCTACCATACCGTAGTCGGCTGGTGAAAGCAAACGGGCAAGAAAGATGCCAAAAACGAGATTGAGCAGCTGTTGTGCGCCATTGCTGATGCCGCCCCACATCAGGCCGTTGGCGGTTTTTTCTTTCAGTGATTTTTCAGACATAAGCAGTTTTTGCCGGGATTTATTTCGTCGGGGATTCAGTAGATTATTGAACGGTGATTTTCGCTCGGTTCGTATGGTTTGTTAATCAATGTGGGACTAAATATTATATCCCTATTTCACTTTTTTGCGATTGTGGAAAATGCACGGGAACGCCCATAAACAAAGGGCTGAAGGCACATTCGGAGGTGTGGAAAACTTCGGAGGTGCGATATTAGGTGCCCAAAAAATTTGGATTTCGGGGGGTGCGTGTTGTATCTTTGCTGTAGCGAAGTCAGGCTGCACCTCAGCCTCAGCAGATGAAAAAACAAATTACTCTTATTGATTCATTCAGCGTTCTTTGACATTTTGATACAACAGAAAGTAAGGCAGGAAGGCCTGTCTGAAACCCATGCGCAAAAGTGAAGTATGCACTGCGCTGTTTCTACCGATCTGATTTTAGGAACTCCATGTTTCTCCCGGTTTCGGTGCAAAGTTACAGCAATGACGCTATGCAACCAAATGGGCGGTAACTTAAACTGCCTTTTGCGGTGAGGATTGCGAAGCGGCATTGGGCTTTTTCGCTTTCTTTTTCTTCTTCTTGTGCTTGGCAGTTTGCTTTTCGGACTGCGGTTGCGGTTTGGGCTGCGACTGTGTCGTGGGCTGCAACGTTGTCTGCGGCTGCTTTGGGCCAATGGGCTCGGCCGCTTGGTTTACAGCTGTATCCGGCGCAGGTGTCTGCCTCAATGCCAGCCATTGCCTGATGTCGTTTTGCACGCGCTGGTAAAGCGGACAGTCCATATAGGCGGTGTGTTTGCGAAGCATTTCCTCGATAGAAGCTGTGGCATTCTGATAGGCCGATAGCTCGTTCTGCATCTGCACATTGTGTTCAGCGAATTTGCGTATTTCGCGTTCGCGCTCGCGGCGCAGCATTTCGCAAATTCCCCCGAGCAGGGGCGTGACTATGCCGTCGAAAATGTCGTGACCACGCATATATAAATAGGTGGTTTGCGGCGTGAGGCCCAGATTCAGCATTTCGGTGCGCAGCGGTTTGTAGGTGGTTTTTCCCTGCGGAAACTGCGCTTGCAGACGACTGATTTTTGCATTGACCAGTCGACGCAAATGGTCGAGCGTTTGTTCGGGATGGTAATAATTTATTTCCTTGAGTTGCACGATGTGGTAAAAGTCGAGCATGGAGAACTGCTTGTACACTCCGTAGCGGTAGGCCCATACGTTCCACACGAAAAGCGGCCACACGATTTCGGAATATCGCGCAAGGAAGTTCTCGAAGTCGAAGAGGTGGCGGTCGTTGAGCGTGGCCATGACGCACACATGCTGCAAAGCCGGAGCATAGCACTGAAAGTTTTCGATGGCGTAGGCATAGGTGTGAAACACGTAGGGATTACGGCACACGGTTTCGGAAGTGAGCGTTGCTCCCTGCATCAGGTAGTCGTAGTCGGCATCGACACAGGCTATCATGCAACGGCCGAGCCGTTCGCCTAAATCATTGGACAGGGCTATTTTCTTACCCTTGCAAAGCGAGGTGCGCGAAGGTAGCATCACTTCGAAATATACGCGGTCGGTTTCGAGCGGCCGCAGCAAATTGCTCCAAAAAAATATATCGTCGTAACTTTCAACGTAGACCACGATGCACTGTCGCGACTTTTTGCCGCTCAGGGTGTTCATGGCCTCAATATAGGCACTGGTTAGGTGCTGACTTAATTTCTTCATGGCAAAAAGGTTAGTTGGTAACGAAAAGGCATGGCACACGGAAGAAAGTAAGCGGTGCGCTGTTCTGAGGGACGGGAAGGTGACGTCAGATAAGGTGATATCAGAAAGTGATGTCGGACACCTCGGTGACGCAATCCTCCCAACCGTTCATGATCAGTGCCGGCGAATGGGTGGTCATTATCACTTGTGCGTTGGGGTTGAGTTCGCGTACCAGGGCTATGAGCCTTCTTTGCCACTCAAAGTGCAGACTGGCCTCGGGTTCGTCCATGAAAATGACGTAGGGTTGCTGGTCCTCGGTGAGCACGGTGAGCAGTATGAGCAGTATTTGCTTTTCGCCGCTCGACAGGCAGTAGGGCGGAATTTCCTCTTCGTACTGAAGGAACGACAGTTCATTGCTCTGCCGATTGATGCGTTTGCCGGTTTCGGAAAACAGTTCGTCGACAATGTCGAGGAAGCGTGTCTTTAAATTGGCCGTTTGCGTAGCCTTTTCGCGGGCATCGGGGTCGCCGCTGGTAAGCAAGGCAATCATGCGGTTGCCCACATTGACCTGATAGTCGAGGTAACGACGCTGCACCAGGTAAAGCTGCCAGTCGAGTTCGGTGACAATGCGTACGTCCTTGATACCTCCGATGGGTTCGGCAGCAATAATCTTGCGGTCGAAACTGCGCATCACATCGTAGCGAATGCTTGTGGCATCCGAGGGGCTGAAGTCTATTTTCACACCCAAATGGGTGCCACCGGCAATTTCGCCCGTGGTGGGAACTGTGCGCAAATGCTGAATGAGTTTGTTGAGTATGGTGCTTTTTCCTGCTCCGTTTCGTCCGCTTAACACGTTGACGTCCGGACGCAAGTCCCACACAATGTGTTTATGGCCGCTCCATAAACTGGATATTTCTATACGGCTGATGGAATGAGCTATTTTTGTCATGGCAAATAAATATTACGATTTTACGCAAATGTACAGGTTTTCCCATTGATAGGCAAACATAAATGAGTGATTACACGACAAAAAACGATAGTTTGTCCATTTTTAAGGAAAAAAAAGAGGCGGGCAATTAAACCTTCTGATTTATTTTCCATCTATATTGATGTGGCCGAACCACAAACGGACATGCAAACTTACTGAATTTACAACACATATATATAGTATCAAATAAATGAGACGAAGACTATTATTTTTCCTGTCGCTGCTGATGACCACGCAATTGTGGGCACAACACATCGTAACAGGTAGGGCTACAGAAAGCCAAGGCAAAAAACCTGTAGAACTGGCTACTGCCGCTCTGCTTAAAACAAACGATACCAAAGTGCTACGCGCTGCTTCAACGGCTGCCAATGGTACGTTTACCCTTGTGGCACCGACTCCGGGAAAATACACCGTGCGCCTTTCGTATCTGGGTTATGAAACCGTAACGAAAAACATTGAAATAAAAGCCGGAACTGATACGCTGAAAGTGGGCGACTTGCTCATGCAGGCCGATAACCATACGCTGGGAACGGCAACGGTTTCGGTCACGGCTTCGAAGGTGGAACAAAAGGATGATACCACGATGTTTAACGCTAAGGCGTACCGCGTGCCCGAAGGTTCGACGCTCGAGGCATTGGTCAAGCAGTTGCCCGGCGTGGAAGTGGGTGACGATGGTTCCATCAAGTGGAACGGAAAAACGGTGAAGGAATTCCTGATTAACGGTAAGGATTTTTTCAAAGGCGATACGGAAACGGCCATGAAAAACTTGCCTACCGACTTGGTGAGCAAAATTAAAGCCTACGATAAACAAAGCGATTACACCGAACAAACCGGCATCGACGACGGGGAGGAAACTACGGTGCTCGATATCTCGACCAAAAAAGAACTGAACGAATCGTGGGTGACAAACCTTGACGTGGCTTACGGTAATCACGACCGCTACAGCGGACGCTTGTTTGCTACCCGATTCACTGACCGTAGCCGTGTGTCGGTGTTTGGCTCAATGAATAACACGAACAATCAGGGATTTGGCAGCTACCGTGGATTTGGCGGTAGTAGCGGACTGACGGCTACTAAAAGCGCGGGCTTGGACTTTTCGTGGGAAAATGATAAGAAGAAACGCGAGGCAGGACGCTTGGAATTTGGCGGTAACGTGCGCTACTACCATTCAAGCCGTGACTTGGTGAGCATTTCGAACTCCGAAACTTTCCTTACCTCTGACAGCAAAAGCAGTTCGTTTGCCAATTCGCGCAGCAAAACGGGTTCGTCGAGCTCAAGCGTCAATGCCAGTTTGCGTATGCAGTGGAGTCCAGACACGATGACTACCATCACTTTCCGCCCGGGCTATTCGTACTCGGAGTCGCACAACGATGGTGCTTCGCTTTCGGCTACGTTCAACAGCAATCCGTATGCCTTTTCGGTGAGTCCGCTCGACAGCATCTTTGCGCAAAACGTGATTTTGAGCAATCCCGAACTTTACGCCATTATGGTGAACACGAATCAGCGATTGTCGATGGGCGACAGCAAAACGCACAATGTCGACGGTGGCTTGAACGTGACGCGACGTCTCAACGCCAAAGGACGCAACTTGTCGCTGCATTTGCGCGGTAGCTACTCAAAGTCGGAATCGAACAGCTTTTCAATTTCGAACATTCAGTACAACAACCAAAACGATAAGGATAAAAAGAACTTCCTGAACCAGTACAGCACCACGCCCTCGAAGAACTACAACTACCGAGTTCGACTGAGCTATGCTGAACCGTTTGCCAAGAATTGGTTCGCCGAGGCGCGTTACCAGTTTGCTCACCGCTATCAGGATTCAAACCGTTCGCGCTTCAACCTGGATTCGCTGGCTTACGATCCTTTCAAAACCCTTTTCCCGGGTTACGAAAACTTTGGCGATCCTGAAAATTATCCGGAACTCGGCACTTTGCCCAACCGTGATGAGGTGCTGAATGCTGTGCGCGATAATTTCAATTCGCAGTATGCCACTTATAAGTACTACGACCACACGGCTAACGTGGGCATTCGCTATAACTCCGAAAAAATACGTTTCAATGCCGGCGTAGACTTTAACCCCGAAAAAACAAAAATGGCATACAATCGCCCCGGACAACACATCGACACGCTCATTACGCGCGACGTGTTTAAGGTGTCGCCGCAGGTGCGTTTCCGCTACAAATTCTCGAAAACCAGCCAACTCGACATTCGCTACCGCGGTTCTTCGTCGGAACCTTCGATGACCGACCTCTTGGCCGTTGTCGACGATGCCGACCCCTTGAACATTTCAATGGGTAATCCCGGCTTGAAGCCTTCGTGGAGCAACACCTTGCGTGTGAGCTACCACGGCTACAACCCCGAACGACAGCGAGGATTGATGGGTGGGGTGAACTTCAGCCAAACGAGCAATGCTATTTCAAACCGCATGGTTTACGACGAAACCACCGGTGTGCGCTACATGCGTCCGGAAAACATCAATGGCAACTGGAATGGTCGCGGTATGTTCATGTTCAATACCGCAGTCGGACGCGAAAAGCTGTTTAACATCAACACCTTTACGTCGTTCAATTTCGACAATTCCGTGGGTTACATCAGCCGAATGAATACCAAGCAGGCTGTCAGTGCGTCGGCTGCGCTGCTGGCACTCCCCAAAACCGAGGTGGAGCATACTTACGACTACTACAATAATATATTCAACAGTGCATCGTCGGAAAAAAACACCACACGTACGTTCCGCATCGACGAAAATGTCAGATTGTCGTACCGTGCCAACTGGTTTGACGTCGGCGTACTCGGACGTTTGAACTATCAGCATGCCCGTGCCACCATTCAGAAAAATGCCAACATGGACACCTGGAACTTTGCATACGGTGCAAACGCCAACTTCAACTTCGACTTTGGCCTGAGCATTTCGACCGACATCCGCATGACTTCGCGCCGTGGCTACTCCGACCGTTCGATGAACACGAATGAACTGTTATGGAATGCCCAGATTGCCCAGTCGTTCCTCAAGAATAATGCCGCTACCATCAGCATCCAGTTCTACGACATTTTGCAGAAGCAAAGCAACGTAAGCCGTACGCTCACCGCCACGCAGCGCACTGACTCGTGGACGAATGCCATCAACTCCTACTTCATGGTTCACTTTATTTATAAGCTGAACATCTTCAACGGCAGCATGGCTGGTAAGGGCAAAGAAAAAGGCGAACGCATGGGACCGCCCAATATGCGCGGTCACGGAGCTATGCCGATGCGTATGGCACACCCCATGATGTAATGCAAACAGGCTCACTTACATATATAACACACAACTTCAAAGCCACCAGCACGGTAAGCAGCTGTAAGGTAACCACCTACACAATTAGTTGCAAATCGGTGAATCGCCCTTTGTAAAGGAAGGGATAACCTTAACAGTTTGCCAACTTGTGCCGGGGCAATGAAACAAATTAAAAACATCTCTTTCCTTATTTCATTTCTCTATTTTTTCAAGATAGATTGAAAGTGTCGCCGCAGTGATTGCGCCGGCACTTTTTTGTTTTGAAGTCGTCTGAACTTTTATGAAATTCAAGATT
>FR901714.1 GCA_000437675.1 Prevotella sp. CAG:891 | reverse complement strand
GATATAAAAGAATGGGGTAGATGGGATGGATACGTTATACAAGCATTTAAGAAGACGGGGAAGACGCCATAAGAAGAGAGGTGCATTGACTAATGGACGTGGTTTTATCAAAAACCGCGTGGACATAGACAAGCGTCCTACGATAGTAGACAAGAAAGTACGTTTTGGTGATTTGGAAATTGACACAGTCATTGGAAAGAATCACAAAGGAGCACTATTAACTATAAACGACAGGGTAACTGGACTAGTATGGATAAGACTACTTAGCGGGAAAGATGCCAGCCCGCTAACTAAAGCTGCCATCGATGCCTTGGAACCTTTTAGAGACCAAATACATACAATAACGGCAGATAATGGAAAAGAATTTAGTTCTCACGAAGAAATTGCACGTAAACTAAATATTTTTGTTTACTTTGCAAAACCATACCACTCGTGGGAAAGAGGAGCCAATGAAAACAGCAATGGTTTGATTAGGCAATACTTCCCGAAGGGTACGGACTTTAGGGACATAACCAATGAACAGGTAATGCGCGTTCAAAACATCTTAAACTCAAGACCGAGAAAAAGATTGGGTTACATGACCCCAAAGGAAAAATATAAATTATTAACTAACAATGAATTCGACACTGTTGCATTGTCAGTTTGAATTCAGGTCAGGTAAATACCTAAATTTAATATTTTATGAATCACAAAACGTTCGTTTTGGCCGGATTGGGCAGCTTTTCTCTGTTGCCGGCTTTGGGGCAAACAGCCCAATCACAACCTAATGTTATTTTTTTGGTAGCCGATGATTTGGGCTATGGCGACTTGTCTTGCTATGGCGCAACGCGGGTGGAAACGCCAAACGTTGACGGATTGGCTCAACACGGTGTGCGTTTTACTGATGCGCATGCGGTGGCATCAACTAGTACGCCTTCGCGCTACTCGATGCTTACGGGCGAATATTGCTTCCGTCGACCAGGAACTGACATTGCTACGGGTGATGCCGGCATGATTATACGTCCGGAACAGTATACGTTGGCCGATATGTTCAAGAGTTGTGGTTATACTACAGGGGCTGTAGGCAAGTGGCATCTGGGACTGGGAAGCAAGACGGGCAAACAGAACTGGAACGAAAAACTTGATATGGGACTCGACGACATCGGTTTCGACTATTACTGCGTCATGGCTGCTACGGCCGACCGTGTGCCCTGTGTGTATATTGAAAACGGAGTGGTGAAAGATTATGACTCTTCGGCACCCATATCGGTGAGCTATAGCAAAAATTTTGCCGGCGAACCTACCGGAAAGGATAACCCCGAACTGCTCACAAAACTGAAATCGAGTCACGGACATAATCAGGCTATCGTTAACGGCATTGGACGCATTGGATACATGAAGGGAGGAGGAAAGGCGTTGTGGCGCGACGAAGACATCGCAGACTCGATTGCGGCTTCTGCTATTCGGTTTATCGAACGAAATGCTGATAACCCATTTTTCCTATATTTGTGTACGAATGATGTGCATGTGCCGCGCTATCCGCACGAACGATTCCGTGGTAAAAGTGTAATGGGACTTCGTGGTGAGGCTATCATGCAGTTCGATTACACGGTGGGACAGGTGATGGAAACTCTACGACGACTGAATCTTGACGAAAATACGTTGATTGTGATTACTAGCGATAATGGACCGGTGCTCGACGATGGATATCAGGATCAGGCACGCGAACTGGCGGGCGACCATAAACCCGGCGGACCGTGGCGTGGGGGTAAATACAGCGCGTTCGAGGCCGGAACGGCGGTGCCGTTTATTGTGAATTGGCCGGCAGCTATCAAACAGGGTAAAGTGAGTGATGCGTTGGTTTCGCACATCGACCTGGTGGCTTCGATGGCTCAACTTGTGGGTGCTCAATTGCCTTTGGGGGCTGCACCCGACAGCCGTGACCAACTTGAAACGTGGCTGGGTCGCAGCGACGAACCAGCTCCGTTTGTAGCTGAAATGGCGCAGGACCATACAGTGTCGGTGCGCACGAGTCAATGGAAATACATAGAACCAAGCAATGGGGCGGCTAAACAGGGACAAACGGGTATCGAAACTGGCTACTCGAAGAAACCGCAACTCTACGATATCAGCATTTCGCGATACGAAACTGAAAACTTGATTGAAGCACAACCTGAAGTGGCCAAACAGTTTTCGCAGCATCTTGATGAATTGCGTCAGCCCAAAACAAGTGCCGACACTTGCTTCTGGTATCGATTGCTTACTCCACAACGCGAATCGCGCTGTGCTACGTCGACGGGGGTAGGCAACGGTCTGATTGGCAAAACTGAAGCTATGGGTGCGGATTCGCAATGGAAATTCGTGAAACGTCCTGAGGGCGATGGTTACGACATTGTGAACCGTGAAGATAAATCGTATCTGACACCTTGTGCTGTGCAACGACCGGCTTTGCAACTGCACACATCGGCTGAACGACCTGCAGAGGGATGGGTGCTGAAAACAAATGGTATCATGAACTGTCTGTTTAGCGTGACTTGTGGCACTTCGCAAATGAACCAAAGCGAAAAATCGAGAAATTACCAAATTCTGAATTGGGGTAACGGTACGAATACGACTGATGTGGGCTGCCTTTATGCGGCAGTGCTGACGGATGCTACAGTTGAGGGAATCGTTGAGGGAATCGAAACGGTTAAGACCGACCCTTCAAAGTTGGAAGTGAAGAATGGACGTTTCGTGTGGAACGGAAATGACAAGGATGTTGAACTTTACGAAATCACAGGTAAGCGTTGTTCACAAGGAAAAATGCCAACCGAAGGTATTTACATTGTGCGCAGCGGTAAAAAAGCCTGGAAAATCGCGTTGTAAAATTGAAAAATAATTGCAGTAATTGATTGTGAACAATTCTGAAACAACTGATTTCGCAGAATTATCAATAGGATAAACCCAAATAACAAAAAGCAGAACGCTATGTCCGACTGTGTGTCGAAACATAGCGTTCTGCTTTTTGTTACCTTAGTAAAGTTTACCTCCCACATATAAGATTAAAATAAGCTCCACCAAATATCTTCGTTTTCAGCCGTTTAATTCACGAGGTTCTTTGTTCTCAAAAATTTACTCCCCGATTGTTGAAATTAGTTCCGACCTTGATAAAATTAGTTCCGACCTTGTTGAAATTAGTTCCGAGCTAGTTTGAATTAGTTCCGAGCTAGTTTTGAAAATCTTGGAATTACTGATAATCAGTACTTTTGAAACTTCGCAAAAAACGGCAGTGCATACGCTTATTTTGCTTTTCAACGAACCTTTAATCGAGCTATTAAATTTTGTCTCTATTAAGATATATGCTAAAATCGTCATAGGTGTAACAAGCTTGGAACAGGTTCCTATAAAGTTTGGTACTAATTTTACTAAAGTTTCCGACCTTCTTTATTGGGGGTGGGAAACTTTAATGAAGGATTATATGGCACAACAACTGGGAAGTAGATTCAGAGCTGCATTCGACAACCTTTAAAAAGGATTATTTAGGAGCGTAAATTTTGCAAATGCGCGAAAAAGTTCGTATATTTGTATAATATAGGATGCGGCTCGGCAATACCCTCGCTCAAAAGCAAGCTTTTGGCTTGTTGCTGCTCTCGCCTTTTATTATCTTTGTTGCAGAAACATTTCTGCTTCTAAGTTTATGTCGGATATGATTTAAAAAACTGTTGATATGAACCCTTTTATTATTTTTTGTTTAGTCCTCTATACTCTTCTTTTCTTATATCTTTTCATCCGTTCTCTTATAGACCCGAAGTTCGCTGAGAAATTGTCGGAAATCAATAGGAGAGAAAGAGAGAGGAAAGCGAGGAAAAGAGCTGGGAAATATCGTTCCCATGCAACAAATGGCGGTTGGCCACCATGGTGTAA
>FR901713.1 GCA_000437675.1 Prevotella sp. CAG:891 | reverse complement strand
TACCGCGGCACTCGCCGTGTGTACCGCCACACAAATGTCGGCGCGCAAATACGTATTCGACATGCAAAACTACGGCATCTCGCCTACGGCAATGAGCCAGTCGCCCGACTCTACGCTGAGTTTGAAACTGCAAAAGGCATTGGCCGACATTCAATCGAAAGTCAAGGCTACCGACAAAGTAACGCTTAAGTTCAAGAAAGGACGCTACGACTTTCATGCCACTTATGCACCGGCCTACGAGCTATACATCTCGAACCACGACCAGGGACAACCTAAGCCGGTTGGTCTGTACCTCGACCAATGGAGTAATCTCACTATCGAAGGCAACGGCTCTGACTTTATCTTCCACGGCCGCATGATTCCGCTTGTCATCAAACAGTCGGCTAACTGCACCGTAAAGAATCTGGCCATCGACTTCGAAAATCCGCAAATTGCGCAAGTGCAGGTAGTCAAAAACTCTCCGACCGAAGGTATTACCTTTGAAGTGGCTCCCTGGGTTAAATATCGCATTGCTGCCAACGGCCGTTTCGAAACCTACGGCGAAGGTTGGAGCGAACAGCAAATGGCGGGCATGGCTTTTGAACGCGACACCAAACATATTGTATATAATACGAGCGACTTGGGCATCAACACGCAAGGAGTCACCGATTTAGGAGGTCGTCAGTTACACGCCCCCAACTGGAAAGACAGCCGCTTAGTTCCGGGCACAGTGGTAGCCATGCGCACCTGGAGTCGTCCCTGTCCGGGCGTAGTACTGGCAAACAACCGACAAACCACCCTGCAAAACGTAACGGTGCATTATGCCGAGGGTATGGGCCTTATTGCGCAACGCTGTACAGACATCACGCTCAACAAGTTCAACGTATCACTCCGTGGCGAAAACGACCCTCGCTACTTTACCACGCAGGCGGACGCCACACACTTTTCACAGTGTCGCGGCAAAATCACTTCGAACCACGGGCTGTATGAGGGCATGATGGACGATGCCATCAACATCCACGGTGTTTACCTAAAGGTACGCGAACGTATCGACGACCACACCTTACGCTGCCGCTACGAACACGGACAGGCTTACGGCTTCGATTGGGGGGATGCTGGCGATAAAGTAAGTTTCGTGCGATCAGCTACGATGGACAACCTGAGCCACACCAACACCATCACCGATATTCGTCCCGCCGACCGCACCGAGGTACTGGGCTGCAAAGAGTTTATTATCAAAGTTAAGGATGCGCTTCCTGCTGAAATTAGCGAAAAAGAGGGCTACGGCATCGAAAACTTAAGTTGGACGCCCGAAGTGGAATTCCGTCACAACATCGTTCGCAACAACCGCGCCCGTGGTGCTCTCTTCAGCTCACCGCTGCGCACCGTGTGTACCGATAATTTATTCGACCATACTTCGGGCACAGCCATCCTACTTTGCGGCGACTGTAACGGATGGTACGAGAGCGGTGCTGTACGCAATCTGGTTATCAAGCGCAACACCTTTGTCAATGCACTGACCAATATGTTCCAATTTACCAATGCGGTTATTTCCATCTATCCTGAAATTCCGCAACTCGATGCGCAAACCACCTACTTCCATGGTGGCCAACCTCGCAGCATTGTGATTGAAAACAATTACTTCGATACTTTCGATACCCCGTTGCTCTATGCTAAATCAGTCGACGGACTGGTGTTCCGCAAAAATCAGGTTCGTAAGAACAAGGACTACAAGCCATTCCATTGGAATCAAAAAGCCATACTGACCGAACGCTGCACCCGCACTGAAATTGAAGCTGCCAAAGAAGTGCAATAACATACCCCGAACTAAAAACAGGGAAGCCGTTTCGCAACCTAAATCGCGAAACGGCTTTCTTTTTTGTCATTTCATAATGAAACGACTAAAGCGTGATCGGACCGGAAATTAGTCCTCAGCGCGGTGGAGCTGCTGTACATAAACAGCGTGTTCCTTTGCCAAACGCTTCAAAACGCTGGGCTTGTCAAACTGCTGACGTGCGCGGAGTTCTTTAACAACACCGGTCTTTTCAAATTTTCTTTTAAACTTCTTCAGGGCGCGCTCGATGTTCTCGCCGTCCTTAACCTGTACTACGATCATTTTTGGTTTAGAATTTATTTTGTTATTACTTAATATGCATACTTCTTGCGAAGTGCAAAATTAGACATTTATTTTATTCTACCCAAACTTTCCGCTTGATTTTTAGCGAAATACGCTAATACATACTGAATATTTCGCATAATGATATACGAACGACTGCAGCACTATCCCGAAGTGCTAAAAATGGAACACCAAAAGAAGGATGAAAATGTGTCAGCAGCATCAATCCCTTACCCCCATAAACGAGC
>FR901712.1 GCA_000437675.1 Prevotella sp. CAG:891 | reverse complement strand
AAATAATTTTGAACACCTACTTACAGTTGAATACCTAATTAAAGATAGGCAGCATTACAGCATAGCCCAGTTGCACTTTCAGAAATTAAGTGTTACATTTGCCGAACATTTATTACGAAATAAATCAAATATCACCATGAATGAAGAGCTACGTATCAAACAGTTGCGTGAAATATTACACCAACACAATATAAATTATTATATACACAATACACCGACGGTATCGGATCAAACCTTCGATTTGCTGATGAAGGAATTGAGCGATCTCGAAGCCCGTCATCCCGAATTGTACGATGCCAATTCGCCCAGCGTACGCGTGGGTAGCGACCTGACCCACGAATTTCAGCAAGTGGCGCATGCACGCCCCATGCTCTCTTTGGGCAATACCTACTCCCGGAGCGACGTGCAGGATTTTTACAACCGTGTGAGCGAAGGCTTGCAGGGTAAACCCTTTGAGGTGTGTTGCGAATTGAAGTTCGACGGATTAAGCATTTCGTTGATTTACGAAAACCGCCGTTTGGTGCGGGCTGTAACCCGTGGCGATGGCATTGTGGGCGACGATGTAACAGCTAATGTTCGAACCATTCGCAGCATCCCTCTGGAACTTCCGCAAACCTGTGGCTGTCCGGAAAACTTTGAAATTCGTGGTGAAATATTGATGCCGTGGGAAAGTTTTGAAAAGCTGAATCGCGAACGCGAAGCACGCGAAGAACCACTTTTTGCCAATCCGCGCAATGCCGCATCAGGTACGCTGAAAAGCAAGACCTCCTCGGTTGTTGCAGCTCGTAAACTTGATGCCTATCTTTACTATCTGTTGGGCGAAGACTTGGTGGAGCCTACGCATTTTGAACGGTTGGCAGCCGCACGCAGTTGGGGATTCAAGGTGTCGAAGCATGTAAAACTGGCACATTCAGTTGATGAAATTTTCGAGTATATTGACTATTGGGATGTTCATCGGCGCGATTTGCCCGTGGCCACAGACGGTATAGTGCTGAAGGTTAACAGTTTGGAACAGCAGCAGGCGCTCGGATTTACGGCCAAGAGTCCGCGTTGGGCAATAGCCTACAAGTTCAAGGCAGAGCGCGCCTGCACCCCCTTGCTCGACGTTACCTTCCAGGTGGGACGTACCGGAGCCGTAACCCCCGTAGCCAATATGGAACCTGTGCAACTGGCCGGCACGGTGGTGAAAAGAGCCTCGTTGCACAATGAGGATATTATCAACCAACTTGATTTACACATCGGCGATCAAGTGTATGTTGAGAAAGCAGGCGAAATCATTCCTCAGATTGTAGGCGTGAATACGGAAGCCCGCAGCGAAACTTTAGGACAAAAAGTAAGTTTTATCAAGCAATGTCCGGAATGTGGAACTGACTTGGTGCGCTATCCCGGCGAAGCAGCCCACTATTGTCCCAACGATGCTTCATGTCCTCCGCAAATTAAGGGTAGGATAGAACATTTTATCAGTCGCGACGCCATGAATATCGACACATTGGGTCCAGAAACCGTTGACGATTATTTTGAGCGGGGCTTAATTCATGATGTGGCCGATTTATATCGTTTGAAAGTCGAAGATTTGTGGGGCGATGACCGTAAAAAACTGAAGTCGGCGCAGAAAGTGATTGCCGCCATCGAGGCCAGTAAGCAAGTGCCTTTTGAACGGGTGCTCTATGCTTTAGGCATCCGCTTTGTGGGTAAAGTTGTAGCTAAAACCCTGGCCAAGCATTTCAAGTCGATGAATGCCTTGCAGCATGCAAGTATCGACAGCATGCTGCAGATTGATGGGGTAGGCGAGGCCATCGCTTCGAGCGTCAGAACATTTATGCTCAACGAAACAAACCGACAACTGGTTGAACGTCTGGCACAGTCAGGTTTGCAAATGGAATGCGTTGAGGCAAGCAAGGCTTCAGATACGTTGCAGGGGTTGAGCATTGTAATCAGTGGAACATTTGCCAAACATTCACGCGATGAGTACAAACAAATAATCGAAGCCCACGGCGGTAAAAACGTAGGAAGTATTTCAAAAAAGACCTCGTTTGTACTGGCCGGTGAAGGAGTAGGACCTTCCAAACTCGAAAAGGCTACTACTTTGGGCATAAAACTCGTCAATGAAGATGAGTTCCTGCAAATGATTGGCGAAGCCTAATCCATCGTTTTTAGCAAGTTCGAACTGCTTGAACTTTTCAGTCGGAACAGCAATGTCTGTAACTTAAAAAGTTCAAGCAGTTTCTTTTTGTATTCTTCCCCAAAAGGTAAATGTTATAAGGTCGATACTCACAAGCCCGATAGAGCGACTCCGTAACTTCATGTATGCGTAAAGCCGTCAAAAGTAAAAGGTGTCATAGGTAAAGTTCAAAATATGTCAGAAGCAATTTGTTGTAAATGTTAAACAGGAATCCGTTTTGCAAGTAAATTTATATTAAAAACTGAGCGTCGTTTTTCATCTGTTGTCCGTTGTTTATCTGAAACAAAGGACCGTTCTAAAAAAATACTCCGCGATTGTCCGAATTAGTTCCGAGTTTGTTGAAATTAGTTCCGACCTAGTTCGAATTAGTTCCGACCTAGTTTCAAGAATTTCGGAACTATTGATAATCAGAACTTTCAAAATTTTCAGAAAGTCGGTTTCGCGCACGCTGATATCGACTAGAAATGAAGGTAAGGGTGATTGCGCGATTTTTACCCTTGTTAAGTTATTTGTTAAAACCATAATGAGCGAAACAAGCGGCAAAATATTTTTCAGTTCAATGTGTTTCGCGGTTATGCTTCGTAGATATGGAAGGAGTGTAAGCTAAAAAAATCGGAGAGCGTTTATAACGGCATTAACCCACACATGTTCGTTGCAGAACTACTCTACAATGGCATTATTAGGTTGTATCAACCAGTTATGTAGGCACAAGCATCGCGATTCATGTAACCAGATGCCCTTTAGTCGGTAGAAACATGTTTGGCAAGTATTTCGCTTTTGTTATTCCGATTTTCTTCAAGTTTCTTTGTTTTTGGAGCTTTTAACAATGTGTGTAAGAATTATCAAAAATTTAGTAGTAGAAAAAGTTGTTTCTTTCAACAAAAAACCTAACTTTGCGATGCGAAGTTAAAAAGCACCTGCTTCTTAGGCATAAAATGAACTATTGAAGATGCGTGAATCGGTGCATATAATGAATTTCGTAGACCATAAATATGCCCCCTTAATCTGACCATATAGCCACCTTAACTGAAAAGCATATTTTTAGCCTTGATAATTAATATACAGCCATATATATAAAAAAATGAACGAACGTAGCGTAAAAATAGGACACATTTCACAGATCATCGGACCTGTGGTTGACGTTGCATTCGACGCTCAGGGAAAATCAGCCGAGGAAGTGCTTCCTGCTATTCATGAAGCACTCGAAGTGACGCATCCTGATGGCCGTCGCATCGTAATTGAAGTTCAACAACACATTGGCGAAGATACCGTACGAACTGTAGCCATGGACAATACCGATGGCTTGAGTCGCGGATTGGAAGTTCGGTGCTTAGGTGCCCCTATATCAATGCCCGTTGGTGAACAGATTAAGGGTCGTATGTTGAATGTAACAGGCGATTCAATCGACGGTCTGAAAGCTTTGGACCATACCGCAGGCGCTTACCCAATTCATCGTGAGCCTCCTAAGTTTGATGAACTCAAAACCAGTAGCGAGGTTCTGTATACCGGTATTAAGGTTATCGACCTTCTTGAACCCTATGCCAAGGGTGGTAAAGTCGGACTTTTTGGTGGTGCCGGTGTAGGTAAAACGGTGCTCATCATGGAACTGATTAACAATATTGCCAAAGGACATGATGGTTTCTCAGTGTTTGCCGGTGTGGGTGAACGAACCCGTGAAGGTAACGACCTTTTGCGCGAAATGATTGAAAGTGGCGTTGTTCGTTACGGTAAGGAGTTCGAAGAAGCTATGGAACGTGGCGAATGGGATCTTTCGAAGGTAGACTATAACGAAGTGGCCAAAAGTCAGGCTACGTTGGTGTATGGTCAGATGAATGAACCTCCTGGAGCACGTTCTTCTGTGGCATTGTCTGGTTTGTCAATTGCAGAAAGTTTCCGCGATGCCGGTGCCAGCGAAGGTAAGGCTACAGATATCCTTTTCTTTATTGATAATATTTTCCGTTTCACACAGGCAGGTTCTGAGGTATCGGCATTGTTGGGCCGTATGCCTTCAGCCGTAGGTTATCAGCCTACGCTTGCCAGCGAAATGGGTGCCATGCAGGAACGTATCACTTCAACCAAAAATGGTTCGATTACTTCAATCCAGGCTGTATATGTGCCTGCCGACGACTTGACCGACCCGGCACCGGCTACAACGTTTACCCACTTGGATGCAACAACCGTGTTGAGCCGTAAGATTACGGAGCTTGGTATTTATCCTGCTGTCGATCCGCTGGATTCAACGTCGCGTATTTTGGATCCGAATGTGATTGGCGAGGAACATTACAACTGTGCACAGCGCGTAAAGCAGATACTGCAGAAGTACAAGGAATTGCAGGATATCATTGCAATTTTGGGTATGGATGAATTGTCTGACGAAGACCGTCTGACAGTGAATCGTGCCCGTCGCGTGCAGCGTTTCCTGAGTCAGCCGTTTACTGTGGCTGAGAAGTTTACGGGCGTTCCGGGTGTGATGGTACCCATCGACGAGGTAATTCGCGGTTTCAATATGATATTGGATGGCGAAGTAGACTACCTGCCTGAACAGGCGTTCCTGAATGTCGGAACTATTGATGATGCCATTGCCAAGGGTAAAAAGTTGATGGAGCAAGCCTAAGAAATTGCTAAAACGCTCATTTTAAACTATAAAGAGTGATTTTTTGCAGTTTCTGAATCTGTGATAAATAGATTGTCGGAATGGTGCCAGCTCAATGCAGCCTGGCTAACCATTCTGACCAATTTAAGTGGCCGTTGAGATGCTTGATTTGCTTTTCGGCGAAAGTTCGCTTAGGTTGAAACAAATATAACTTAAACATCATGAGAGTAACTATAGTATCGCCGGAAAAAACATTGTATGAAGGAGCTTGCTCGGGGGTGAAACTTCCGGGTGAATCGGGCTCGTTCGAAGTGTTGGAAGGTCATGCGCCGATTATCTCGACTTTGAGTGCCGGAATTGTTAGCTGTGTTGGAGAGAACCCGTTCGAAATCAAAATATCGAGCGGATTTGTAGAAGTGGCCCGTGATGTTGTGTCGGTTTGCATTGAAGTTTAGCTCAAGTGTTGAGGCTGGGAAAGTGAAAGGCAGTTATTTGCTAAATCGCATCTTGGCTTAACTCTGTTTGAAGGCTGAACTGAAATGGTTACTGATATTTATTTCATTAAGTAAAATGTATGGACAAGCTATTGCGGACAACCATTAAGGCTCAGATGCTGAAGGCGTTGGCTTTTTGTGTGACAGGTGTCCTGCTTTTTTTAATAGAGCAAGCATGCTCGGGCAGGGTAGCAGCTATTCAGCAAATTGTCTTTATAATCGGATTATCGGGTGTGTTCTTTGCCATGGGGCTGATGGTTAACAGTATCTATCTGTCGCTCGTGCGTAAGGGTAGCAAGCAGTTGATGGGCTTTTTCCTGCTCTGTAAGCTTGCTCGCTTTGTAGTGGCAGTGTTGTTGCTTGTAATTTATGCCTTGGCAGATGGTAGCAACTTATTGCTGTTTGCTATAAATCTCCTGGTAATTTACTTGGTCGAAATGGTTCTGTCGGTGATATATTATGCACGGGTAGAACGTAATACCCCCAAAAATCAATGAAAAACTTCATGAACATAAAGCGTCTGTTCACGTTGTTCCTCTTCATCACCTTGATGGGACAGCTTGCTACTCCGGTTCAAGCTTCCACTCCTTCTGATGGTAAGGTTGATGTTAAGGAAATTGTGCTCGGACACATGTCGGATGCTTACGAGTGGCACATCACAACCTGGAACAAACATCATGTGTCTATACCGTTGCCTGTAATTGTTAAGGGGCAGAATGGTTGGCAGGTGTTTAGTTCTGCACGTTTTCACGATAATGCAGACGGAACCTATAATGGATTTTTCCTGAATGCCGAAGCCAATGGCAAAATCTATGAGCGCATGGCTGATGGCACGATTGAAAAACCTATTGATTTGAGCATCACGAAGAACGTGGTTCAAATTTGGATTGTGGTGCTTATCATGGTGACTGTATTTCTTACTTCTGCTCGTTGGTATAAGAATCGCAAGCCCGGTGATAAGGCTCCCGGAGGTTTTGTCGGATTGGTCGAAATGCTGGTGATTACCATTCAGGACGATTTGATTCGTCCTTCAGTGGGTGAAAAGCATTACCGCAAGTTTGCACCTTATCTTTTAACTGTATTCTTCTTTATTTTTATAACCAATTTGCTGGGATTGATACCTATTTTCCCAGGTGGTGCCAACATTACGGGTAACATCAATATTACCTTCTTCCTTGCTTTGTGTACCATGTTGCTGGTCAACCTGTTTGGCAATAAAGAATACTGGAAAGAAGTTTTGTGGCCGCCGGTTCCTACTTGGCTGAAACTTCCTATCCCGATGATGCCTGTGATTGAATTGTTTGGTATTTTTACCAAGCCATTTGCGCTTATGGTCCGTCTGTTTGCCAATATGGTAGGTGGTCATGCCATCATCCTTTCGCTCACATGCGTTATCTTTATTACTTGTCAGTTGGGCGCATTGCTCGGTGGCATGTTGTCGGTAATCAGTTTCGGTATGATGATTTTCATGAACTGTTTGGAATTGCTTGTAGCGTTCATTCAGGCTTATGTGTTTACCATGCTGAGTGCTGTGTTTATTGGTTTGGCTCATCCTGAACACGAAGAGAGCCACAAATAAAAACGTAGAGAAATAATTGAGAATCAAATAAAAATAATAACCTTAATAAAACTAAAGCATTATGTTGTTACTTGCATTGTTAGAAGCTGCAGGAATTGCAAAGTTAGGCGCCAGCATCGGCGCAGGTGTAGCCGTTATCGGCGCAGGATTGGGTATTGGCCGTATTGGTAGTTCTGCCATGGAAGCCATCGCTCGTCAGCCCGAATCAGTAGGCGATATCAGTAAGAACATGATTATCGTGGCTGCCCTCGTTGAAGGTGCTGCACTCTTCGCAGTAATCGTTTGTTTGCTTTGTCTTTTCCTTTAATAATTCAGTTATCTGGTATTGCCGACCGTTCGGTAGGTACAGAGTTCAGACTCTCTTACATACTGAATAGCCGGCAATGCTGCTTGACTGACAAATCTAAATAGTATGCAGTCAATCAATCTGCCGTCCATATTGACTCCTGATCTGGGACTCTTGTTTTGGATGTTGCTGGCCTTTCTGACAGTATTTTTTATCGTTGCTAAATTTGGTTTCCCCGTCATTACCAAAATGGTGGATGAACGCAAAAACTACATCGACGAATCACTGAAGAAAGCGCATGAGGCCAATGAACGTCTGGCCGGCATTCAGCAAGAATGTGAACGCTTGCTGAATGAAGCACGTGTGCGTCAGGCAGAAATATTAAGTCAGGCTAAAACAACAGGCGATAGCATGATTCGCGAAGCACGCGAAAAGGCTCAGGCCGAAGGCGCTAAAATGCTGCTGGATGCCAAAGCTCAAATTGCGGCTGAAAAGGAAAATGCTCTGCGCGATATTAAGCAGACCGTTGCTGATCTGTCAGTGGTCATTGCTGAAAAAGTGGTGCGACAAAAGTTGGCCGATAATGAGCAGCAGCAAAAGCTTATTGAACGTATGCTTGATGAGGTTTGCAAATAGTCTGTTTGCCCGCGTTAAAATAAAATAAGAACTATGGATTCAGGAATCCTGTCAGTACGTTATGCAAAAGCTCTTTTGCTTTTTGCAACGGACAATAACGAAGAAGATTTGGTCTATGCCGAAACAGCTACGCTGGCTGATACGTTTTTGAAAGTGCCTGCTTTGCAGCAAGCCCTTTTAAATCCGGTGATGTCTGATGAACAAAAATCTCATTTATTGCTCAAAGCAGCTTGCGGTGATGCCGAACCAACACGCTCTTTAACGCAGTTCGTGAAATTGCTCCTTAAAAAAGGACGTGTTGACAACATGATGTTTGTGGCTCATTCCTACGGTACGCTTTACCGTAAGGAAAAAAAGGTAGTGAAAGGCCGTCTTGTAGTTCCAACATCTATCAGCCCACAGATAGTCGACAGGTTTCAGCGTTTGGTCGAAGCACGAACTTCAAGTAAGGTAGATTTCGAAGTTATAGAAGATGCGTCACTTGGTGGAGGTTTTGTGCTTGAGTATGATACCTACTGTCTGGATGCAAGCGTTAAGAGCCAGCTGGCTAAGTTGCAGCGACAATTAGCGCGCTAAAGTCCGTTATAACATTTTCTTTACAGTGTGGTTTTTCCCACATGAACAAATCCGAACAAAATGTCCAACAATATTAACCCTAGCGAAGTAAGCGAAATACTTTTGCGTGAACTTCGCGACATTGACACCGATGTAAAGTTCGAAGAAACCGGTGTGGTTCTTTCCATTGGCGATGGTGTGGCCCATATCTATGGCTTGACCAATGTTACGGAAAATGAACTTATCGAATTCGAGAATGGTGTGATGGCTGTGGCCATGAACCTTGAGGAGGACAATGTGGGTGCTGTGCTTTTGGGCTCTTCCGAAGGTATTAAGGAAGGTATGAAAGTAAAGCGTACCACTAAAGTTGCTTCGATCGAGGTTTCTGAACAGATGTTAGGCCGTGTAATCAATCCGCTCGGTAATCCGGTTGATGGCGGTAAGGCTATTGAAGGTAAAAAGTACTTGATGCCTCTCGACAGAAAGGCACCTGGTGTGATTTATCGTCAGCCTGTTACCCAGGCTCTTCAAACTGGACTTAAGAGTGTCGATTCAATGATTCCTATCGGTCGTGGTCAGCGCGAATTGATTATCGGTGACCGTCAGACTGGTAAAACGGCTATTGCCATTGACACAATTATCAATCAGAAACAGAATTACCTGGCTGGTGACCCTGTGTACTGTATTTATGTGGCTATCGGTCAGAAAGCTTCGACCGTGGCTAACATTGTCAATACGCTGAAGGAAGCCGGAGCTATGGACTATACAATTATTGTAAGTGCCACAGCCGGTGAACCTGCTGCCATGCAGTATTATGCACCTTTTGCCGGTGCTGCTATTGGTGAGTTCTTCCGTGACAGAGGTATGCATGCATTAGTCGTTTATGACGACCTTTCGAAGCAGGCTGTTGCCTATCGTGAGGTGTCGCTGATTTTGCGTCGTCCTTCTGGCCGTGAAGCTTATCCGGGTGATGTGTTCTATTTGCACTCGCGCCTGTTGGAGCGTGCCGCTAAAATCAATAATCAGCAGGAAGTGGCTGAAAACATGAACGACCTTCCCGAATGTTTGAAGGACGAAGTTAAAGGTGGTGGTTCATTAACTGCTTTGCCTATTATCGAAACGCAAGCTGGTGACGTGTCTGCCTATATTCCTACGAATGTAATTTCTATTACCGACGGTCAGATTTATTTGGATTCAAACCTTTTCAACCAGGGTTTCCGTCCGGCAATCGACGTGGGTATTTCGGTGAGCCGTGTAGGTGGTGCAGCCCAAATTAAGAGTATGAAAAAGGTAGCAGGTACGCTGAAAATTGACCAAGCTCAGTATCGCGAACTCGAAGCCTTTGCAAAATTCTCGTCAGATATGGATGCGGTTACGGCAATGACTATTGACCGTGGCCGAAAGAATAACCAGTTGCTGATTCAGGCACAGTATTCGCCTATGCCTGTGGCAGAGCAGGTTGCAATTCTTTATTGTGGTACCCGTGGCTTGCTGAAAAATGTACCTTTGAATAAGGTTCGCGATTTCCAAGAGATGTTCCTGCAGGTAGTTCGCTCAAATTATGCGGATACGGTTCTGGCAGAATTGGCAGCAGGAAACTTGTCTGACAAGGTATGCGAACAAATTAAGAACATTGCAGCCGAAGTGGCAGCACAATATAAAGCATAATAAGCATGGCCTCACTCAAGGAAGTTAAAACCCGAATAGCCTCGGTAAACAGCACGCGTAAAATTACGAGTGCTATGAAGATGGTGGCCTCATCAAAGCTCCATCGTGCGCAGCAGGCAATAGAGAATATGCGTCCTTACGAGCGTCAGCTCACGCGTATAATGTCTACTTTCGTTGCCAGCATGGAGGGTGATGAGGTTGAGACTCCTTATGCTGTTCAGCGTGAGGTAAAGCGTGTGGCCATTGTTCTTTACACCTCGAACACCTCGTTGTGTGGTGGTTTTAATGCAAATGCCATTAAGGCCTTTCATCATAAAGTAGAGGGATACCGCGAAAAGGGTGTGGAGATTGTGAAAGTGTATGCGCTGGGTAAAAAGGCTGCTGATGCCGTACGAAAGGCGGGATTTGATGTGAATGCTGACTACAGCATGTTGCTCGACCATCCTGCATTTAAGCCTGCTGCAGATATTGCTTCTGAAATTATGCATCTCTATGAGAGTAAGCAGATTGACAGGGCTGATTTAATTTACCACCACTTTAAAAGTGCAGGTTCGCAAATTCTGACGGATGAAATGTTTTTACCTGTTGAATTTGTTGGCAGTTCAGCTGCTGCGGATGATGGGGCAAAGGCAACAAATTTGGACTTCATCGTTGAGCCTTCGAAAGTTGAAGTGCTTGAAAAATTGGTTCCAAAATCATTGCATCTGAAATTGTTTACAGCTTTGCTCGATAATCTTGCCAGTGAGCATGCTGCACGCGTTATCGCTATGCAAGTGGCTACGGATAATGCAGATGATTTGTTGCGTGAGTTGAAACTTACTTACAACAAAACTCGTCAGCAGGCAATTACTGCAGAATTGCTCGATATCGTGGGCGGAAGCATGCAGTAAGCAACCTATATTTTTTCAAAACAAGTCGATTGATGTATTCATTCAGTCGGCTTGTTTTTTTTAGTTGGCAGTTTCATTGGTTTGGAATGCTTAGATTGTTTTTTTTGAACTGATTATGTGTAGACATGACGCTATTATGCAGTAGCAAAGAGGTGTGGGTTGGTAGCATTTGAGTGCGGCAAGATATTGCTGTTTCGTACGTTTTGATAATCGGCATGAGATAAAATATTATATCCCGATTCCATTTTTTTTCGCGTGCGGAAAATGCGCAGGAATGCCCATAGATAAAGGCCTCAATGCTCATTGTAGGGTGTAGAAAACTTTCGAGGTGCGATATTAGAGGGCTACAAAATTTGGATTTCGGGAATGTTGTGTTGTATCTTTGCATACAGAAAACGGATGAAAAAACAAATTTACTTCTTTAGTAATCCAACGTTCTTTGACATTTTGTTACAACAGAAAGTAAGGCAGGTAGGCCTGTCTGAAACCCATGATGCGTCGTTGAGTTTTACCTCATGCTTTAGCGTTTGAGCCCTATTATGCAGTTGAATAATAGCGGTTTGTTGGCCGTGTATTACTGTTGCTGTACACCTTAAGCATAAGGAGGTGAGATGTACATTATAAGGCTTGGCGAATTAAAGTGTGTCATTAGGTAGCGAAATTGGATTTTACTTCATGGTAGGCGATTTGCTAAATTGCATGATTTCATCGTATGGATGTTTGTTGATTTAACCCTCAGGTGACGACTCGTATGGCAGTATTTGCTAGATACACCGCACAATATGCAGAAAAAATGCTTGACTTTTGTTTATTTGTAGTATCTTCGCATAATAATTTGTACATGACTTTTCTATTTGGGGCACAATTACACTGACGCTTAAAATAATTAAACCGGTGATTCTATGGCCGATTGCATGATTGTTTTAGTCGTTTGGTTGGTTGTTGTTCGTCAAGCATGCAGCGTGATACTTTTGTTGATGTTTGATAGTCTGCAGTAATTTGTCGGATTTAATCCTACTGCAGAACTCATGTAGAATTTGAAGATTAAACGCTTATGATACGGAGCATCATTCTGTTTGCTTTCATACTTTTAGGCATGGCTTCATGCGTAGTTGGTGAGGATGAGTATGCATCTGCATCTGATTTTGGCAATGTCGTCGAAATTGGTGATTCGTTACCTCGTTTCAGCGTTACATTGAGCAATGGAAGCACGTTGAGCAACGAAAGTTTGAAAGGTAGGGTAGCAGTTCTGACTTTTTTCAATACCGCCTGTGGTGATTGCCGGCGAGAGTTGCCGCTCATACAAGAGGCTTACAGTGTGTATGCCGACAGAGTGAGTTTTGCATGTATCAGTCGGGCAGAAAAAGAGGCGTCTGTCGCTTCGTATTGGCAGTTGCATGGATTGTCAATGCCATTTTCTGGTCAAGCGGACGAAACGGTCTACCATGCTTTTGCCAAGCATACCATACCCCGAATTTATGTGGTTGATCAGGCTGGTGTTATTCGCTACCAATTTGTAGAACAAATGCAGTTTAATGAACTGCAGGAGGCACTTCGTATCCTATTGGCAGATTAAGTTTGAAGGTATGACCGGATTTGATAGTCTGCAGATTATTTGACGTTGATTGCATTCACCATGTCTGCGATTTTGACAATCTTTTCAACTTCAATTTGTATATAATATAATAATACAATAACCATGAATCAATTAAGTTTGAAAATTCGTCTCATTGTAATGAACTCTTTGGAGTTTGCAGTATGGGGCGCTTACCTTACTTCGATGGGTACGTACTTGAGCACCCACGGATTAGGCGACAGTATCGGATGGTTTTATGCCATTCAAGGAGTTGTGTCAATTTTTATGCCTGGATTGATGGGCGTGATAGCCGATCGCTGGATTTCGGGTGAACGCTTGTTGGGCTTGTGCCACTTGTTAGCGGGCGGTTTCATGATTTTAGCTTCATTGTATGGTATTAGTGTGGGTAGCCAACTTGAAATGCCTTATTTGTTCACCCTTTACACTTTGAGCGTGGCTTTTTATATGCCAACTTTGGCACTAAGCAATGCAGTAGCTTTTAATGGACTGACTAAGGCTGGACTTGATACGGTAAAGGCTTTTCCCCCTATTCGTGTTTTTGGTACCTTGGGCTTTATCTGTATGATGTTGGTTGTTAACTTTTTGGGTTTCCAAGATAGTCCCTATCAGTTAATGCTTTCAGGATGTTTGAGCTTGGTATTGGCTTTCTATGCACCTACTTTGCCGAAATGTCCTGTTAAAAAAGGTGGTGGCCGAAAGTCGTTGGTAGAATCTTTAGGTTTGGATGCTTTTATGCTTTTTAAGCAACGACGCATGGCTATCTTCTTTGTGTTTTCTATGCTTTTGGGTGTGAGTTTGCAAATTACCAATGCTTATGCTAATCCTTTCATTACCAGTTTCCAGTCAATACCCGAATTCGCTGATACCTTTGGTGCCCGCAATGCCAATGCGTTGATTTCGCTTTCGCAAATGAGTGAAACCCTGTGTATTCTGCTCATACCGTTCTTTTTGAAGCGTTTCGGCATTAAGCGTGTAATGATGATTGCCATGTTGGCATGGGTGTTCCGTTTTGGTTTGTTTGGTTTAGGCAATCCTGGCCCTGGTGTTTGGATGTTTATATTATCTATGATTGTGTATGGTGTGGCCTTTGATTTCTTTAATATTTCAGGCGCATTATTTGTTGATCAGAATACAGATTCAAACATTCGTAGCAGTGCACAAGGACTGTTTATGATTATGACGAATGGTTTGGGAGCATCAATCGGTACTTTGGCTGCTCAGGAATTGGTTAACCATTTTGTATTCAATGTTGCTCTGGAACAACAAATTGAGGGATGGCGTATGAGCTGGCTGATATTTGCCGGATACGCATTCCTGGTATTGGTATTGTTTACTCTTGTGTTTAAAGAAAAGCATGATGTAAAGGCAGGTTAGGTATCTCCTTGTATATTGCTTTATATACTTAAAGTAAAAGGGCTTGCACACCGCATGTTGCGAAGTGTGCAAGCCTTTAATTTTTGTCAGTTCCTAAAATATAGTATGCTTAGGTTTTTCTTCTGGATCTTATTGTTGGTACATGGCAATACATACAATTACTACATAAGTGGCTGCAATGCCAGAGATGAGCAGGTGTGTACTGCCGATACTGAAACCTCCTTTGGTAAAGTTGGGACGTAGCGCATTCCTTTGCCGACGTGTTTCGACTCCTGGACAATAGCGTTTCCAAAGTTTGTAGATGGTGCTGCCAACAATGAGTCCCCAAATGGTTCCTACTGTTAGGTCGCCTACATAGTGTACACCTAGATATACGCGTGTCCAACAGTTGAGTAACGCCCATGAATACAGCCAAATAGTCAAGGTGCGGTTGCGAACCATCAGTGATAAGAAGGTAGCTATGGCCATGGTATTGGCCGCATGGCTTGAAAAGAAACCATATTTGCCTCCTCTATACCCGTTGACTACATCAACTGCATACATGATGAAGGGATCTTGTGTGGGACGGAAACGTCCAACCATGGGTTTGAATATGGTCGATGCCACTTGATCTGCCAATGTTACGCACAGAATAAGTGCTAGAATCGTACCGCAGATTCCCATTAAGTCATTGTTTCGGATGATGAGATAGAGCAGCAACAGCATCAATGGAACCCATGTGATGGTGGATGTGCTAATCAGGGATAGATAGTCGATAAACAATGACTGACTGCCGTTGAGGGCTAATGTGAGTGTTTGATCGAGTTGTGAAATGGTGTGCATAAGCAAGGAAGAGTCGTACTAAACGCGTTCAACGTCGGCGGTGTTAATCCATACTTCGCTTCCATCCGGCAACTGTATTTCCAACCATTGTTTTTCATAGGCTCCAATGATTGTGACAGTTGTTCCCTCGTGAATAGTCTTTTGCTTTTTAGCTGACAGATTGGGAGAGTCGAATGTATTGACAGCCGGGCGTAACACAACCGCTAATTGCAGATTGTTGAAACGGTTGTGTTGTATGTAGGCAAAGCATTCGCAAGTAATCAGCAGAAGTATGGAGATAATGGTGCAAAGGAAGCCTGTTTTACGCAACCATAGTTTTCTGCCAAAGCGGAATATTGCTATTGACGTAAATGTCAAGATGAGGAAAAACAATCCCCAATGTCCCCAGGTATCGCTGTTGCGTGAGTTTATGAGTGACTTAAACCAACTTATGAAAAACATTTCTGCAGGTGCTTCAAAATGATCTGTCAGTTTGGTTTGGGTCAGTTCAAGGTTGAACTCCGCATCTTCATTGGCAGCATCAATGCGCAGGGCACGTTGATAATTGAGCACGGCTTTGCCATAGTTGTTCATTCTGAAATAGCAGTTACCCAAATTGTAGTAGACATTTGAAGAGTTGATTTCCGACTGGTTCTTGTCTGCTAATATTTGAGCTATTTGCTCTTCGTAAAGATTTGCTGCTTTGACAAAATTCTTTTCCCGATAGGCTTTGTCGGCATTGTTAGTAACGGATTCAGCCGAAAGATTAAGGGTGAAGCATAGGGTGAAAAGGCCTATGAGTATCTGTTTGATTCGAATCATATAATCTTAATCTGAAAGAGGGTCTGCTTCCGGGTTTATTGGATGGGTTTTGACCCTCTGATTGTTTTTTACTTTTTAATGCCCTGCTGTATGGTGTTTATACTTTTGCGTGCATCACTCAGTAATTCAATTCGTTGTGTTTCGGCCGAAGGAGCATATTGGGCAAACTCACAGGTTTGAATCAGTTTTACAAAATTTTCTGCAACGTCTGCAGCAAAACCATTCTCTAACAGCAATGACTGAATAGTTGAAGCATTGAGGTCGGCTTGTTCTATATTGAAATTGTCGAAGATAAAGTTGGTCAGTGCCTGACTTACTAAGGTGTAGAACTTTGAATCGTTCGCTTTAATAGTTTGCTCAGCGAGTTCTAGCTTTTGTAAGGCTGTTTTTCCAGCTTTAGTGCGACGAATTTCAAGATGGTTCGACTGCTTCTTCATATATTTGCTGAAGAATGCCATTAACATAGCAAAGCTAATTACCAAAATTGCATTTATAAGCCAAAAACTCAGAGTTCCCCATTTATAGATGGCAGAAAGGAAATGCTGTTTGTCGGTAGCATGTATGTCCTTAATGTCGCTGTGTAATAGGGCTAATTGACGATCAATGTCGGCATTCGAGCGTTCACCTTGCGTTACGTTAAGGTGTATGCCTTCTGTCTGTATCGTCTTGTAACTTTGGCTCTCCAAATCGAAGTAGGTGAACTTTACAGCCGGGATTTCGTATTTACCCGTATTGCGTGCTACAAAGTTGTAGTCGAACGTGATGCGTCCAGTTAAACCGTCGGTTGTGGCTTTTGTGTGTTCATTGGTCTTGGCATCGTATGAATCAAAATCAGATGGGAAGGCAATGGAGGGTGGAGTGATGAGTTTAAGGTTGCCACTACCGTTGATGGTGATTCGATAGGTTGCAATATCATTGGTCTTGATGCTTGGATTCAGTAGTTTGCCAGAAATACTGAATTTTCCCACAGCGCCTGAAAAGTTAGCCGGACGAGGTTGGGGGAGAGGTTTGACTTGAATGGTTTTTTCCGGTACGCGTCGTTGTACTTTGACGCCAATACTACCGCCGCCATTGAAGAATGCATCAGCCAGACTTAAGTGGTTGTTTTGCTGAACTACGGTGCAGTCGAAGGTAATGCTCGGTATAGTCAGTTTACCACTTTGTTGAGGGAAGAGCAAATATTGTAAAATTGTACCTGTGCGGTAAGTTGTTCCGTTGCGTTGCTCTAAGTTTGTTTGAATTTGATTGCCCGCCAGTGGTATTTCTTGTGAAATAAATCCTTTGAAGTCGGGAATGACTGAGAGTTGAGTGTTTGCTAACCCTACACCGGCACGATAGTGGATGTTGTATGTCAGAAGAATAGCTTCTTGCTCATTGACTTGGGTATGGCTAGTGGTTGCATCAATGAAAAGGTCACGATTGGTAACCGGTGTGCCAGTTTGCTGTACGCTATTATCTATAGAGTTGCCATTTGCGTGTGACTGATTGGCACTGTTGCCATTGGCATTTGACGAACTGCCGGCCTGTGCATTGAATGTTATAGGTTTGGAGCGGATAATCCGGTTGCCAACCTTTACAGAGGCTGAGCCAATCGTTAATTTGCCAGATTTCTTGGCTGACACAATATAGGTGTAGCTTGTCGTTGATGAACGAACTGCTTGACGGTTAGTAATCTGTATGTTACTGAAACTTGAAAGGTTCGGACCGCTCAGGATTTCCAAATCTGCAAATGAAGGCGGATTAAAATCACTGGCTTGGCTGTTGATTGTAAAAGTCAGTCGGTAATAACCGCCGACATCATCAATAGAAGCATTGAGTGTCTGCGCTTTAATTTGCACCAAAAATAGTGTAGCAAAAATAAAAACAAGAATTCTTTTCATTGTAATAGGTGGAGATGCGTGAGCAGGTCAAGGCTCGTTCAATGTCGTTATAACTAAGGTACTGGAGTAGGGGATAATCTGCTGTTGGATTACCAATTCTTTTCCAGCATTTTCTGTCTGGGACGAATGCCATTCAGTTTTTCAAGAGCTCTTTTCTCAGCTTGTTTGGCCAAATTCAGATATTGTTCTGTCTGCTGTTTGTCCTGCTGATTGGGCTGTTGCTTCTGTTGGTTGTTCTGCTCTTGTTTTTGCGGCGTATTTTCGTTCCCTTTTTCTTGCTGATTTTGTTGCTGCTGCTGTTCTTTATCTTCTTTGTTGTTCTTCAGTTGTTTCTGACAAAGAGCAAGATTATATCGCGTATCGTTATCGCGTGGGTTAAGTCTGAGAGCCTGTTTGTAGTGGTCGATGGCCATTCTTAAAAGCTGGTCTTGCTGCTTGGGGTTATGCAGGGCTTGTACTTGGCGAATATAACCGCGGTTATGCATAGCCATCGATTTTATCTGTCTGTTTTTTTCCTGTTGTGACACTATATTGTAAAGGCTGTCTGCCGCTTGTGCATTGTCTTTTGCAAGATAGGTGTCAGCCAGGTTAAATAAGGCACGTGTGTTATGAGGATTAACTTTTAGTGCCTTCATATAGTATGTTTGTGCCTTGTCGTATTGTTTAGCATGAAATGAAGCATTTCCCTGATGAATGAGCTTATATTCATTGGTTTGCGCATGACAATTCATTGTAGCACTGTAAAACATCAGCATAAAGAATATGCCAAATAGATTAAAGCGTTTCATTTTGAAAATATTTTAAATCTTTTGAACAGTGGATTCTTAGTTTCATTGATACACACCTCGATAATTAGTAATAGAATTATCAGTATTGCAATCGCTTGGAATTGTTCGTCGCGGGCTGTATATGAAGTCGTGGATGAGCCTTGCTTCAGACGGGATAATTGCGAGAGCAACTCTTCCTGTGCACTGTTTGTTTGATCTAAGTGTAAGTAAAGCCCTTTACCAGCTTTGGCCACTTCGCGACACATTTGTTCATTGAGTGCGGTGTGAACAGGTTGTCCGTTTTGGTCGGTCAATACTCCATCGGGTGTGGAGATTTCACCGCCTTGTTGTGTACCAACGCCTAAAACAAAAACATTGATACCTTTATCGGCAGCTTCACGAGCAGCCTCTTCAGCTCCACCTTCGTGGTTTTCTCCATCTGTTATTAAAATGATGGCTTTGCCCACTTCCTTATTGTCGGTAAAACTTTTACAACCCAGGTTTATGGCTGAGGCCAAATTTGTTCCCTGCAGTGTAACCATATTGGTTGAAAGGGCATCAATGAATATTTTAGCTGAGGCGTAATCCGAAGTGATAGGTATTTGAGGATAGGCTTCACCAGCAAAAACGCCTAAGGCGATTTTGTCGTTCTTCATTTTGTCTATCATGTTCGAAATCAGCAATTTAGCACGATCCAAACGGGTGGGAAGGATGTCGCGAGCTAACATCGAATTGGATACGTCAATCATCACTACAGCTTCGATACCCTTAGAAGTGTCATTGTGTTGTTTCAAACCATATTGAGGACGAGCTATCAGCACTATGAGAAGTGAAATGATGAATAGCAGCAAACCGAACTTGACATGCTGTCTGAGTGTTGATCTGCCGGGCATCAAGGCTTGAATCAGGTGCTTATCGCCAAGTTTCTTGATGTTTTTTTGGGTCGTTTTATATCCTAACCAATAAATCAAGACTATAATTGGCAGTAACAATAACAGATATAGATATTCAGGATTTAGAAATTGAAACATACGCAGTGGAGATGATGAAGGTTGACACGTATAGGGAGTGAATTTACAGAACTATTATCGCATGACAGTGTGCAATGAAATGCTCTTTACTCTTGTGTATAGCTAAACAGTTCAGGGCACCTATTGCCTGCTGAATATGGTTAGGGTAGTTTACGTAACCAGGTGTAGCGCAGCAAAACTTCGAGTAAAAGAATCACTAACGCCGCAATGGCAAAGGGTTGGTAAGCTTCGTGTCGACGATCGTAGTTGTTGATTTTCAGTTTGGTCTTTTCCAGTTTGTCGATATCGTTGTACACATCGCGCAATGAAGAGCGTGAAGTGGCTCTATAGAAAATACCTCCTGTAGTCTGTGCAATCTGTTTGAGCACAGAGGGATTGGCCGAAGCATCCATTTGCGTGTTATATACTTCTCCGTTAGGTAATTGGGCAACAGGAACATTCACTCTGCCATCAGAACCCAAAAGAATGGTGTAAACGCGTATACCGCAATTTTTAGCCATATCAGCAGCCATTAGCGGTGAAATGTCGCCCGTGTTATTGGCTCCATCTGTCAGCAAAATGATTACTTTGCTTTTTGACTGGCTGTGCTCCAAGTGCGCCACAGCACTGGCAATGCCCATACCTATGGCAGTGCCCGACTGAATGATGCCTTCAGCTTGCAGCCCACAGTCTGCCCCCTTGAATGAACGGAGCAGCATACTATGGTCGGTGGTTAGAGGACACTGTGTAAAGGCTTCACCACCGAACAGAGTAAGTCCGATGTTATCGTTTTTGCGGTTTGAAATAAAACTAATGGCAACATCCTTGGCGGCACTGATGCGGTTGGGCATGATGTCCTGTGTGAGCATACTTGTTGAAATATCCATAGCCATCATGATGTCAATACCTTCAGTTTCGTTAGTTCTCCATGAAAAATTTGTTTGCGGGCGAGCCAAGATGATTACAACCAGCGAATATAGGAGTACATGAAGAAAGAAAGGCAGATGAATCATTCGTGTGCGCCAGGTTGACGGAGCTTTTCTGAAAGATTCAGCCGTAGCTACAGTGAGTGTCCCTTCATGTTTTTTCTTTAAAAGAAAGTACCATAGCACGTAAGGGATAAGTAGCAGTAGAAGTAAAAAGTAACCGGGGTTTTCAAATGTCATGGCTCTTATGAAATAATCAACTCGTGGCCTAGTCGGTGACGATTACCAAAAACGGTATGCCGGAGCTGTCAGAGTGATACGTTAAAAAATTATCGCAGATAGCCCTATGTATGGCATGTGTTCACAAATAGGCATTCAGTGCGAATTTATTTAAAGATGCAATGCACGATTAAAGTTAAGCAAAACAGCAGTATAGGTCGTAAATAACATAAGCCATTATGCCTAACGTAAGAGCAGTTGTTGTAGCTGCAGCCAAACTCATCATCAAACGTAAGTGATGCTGTTTGTTTCCCGACAGCGTAACATATTTGATGCGTGGTTTGGGCTGTTCTTGCGGCTCAATTTTTGTGGTTTGTACAAAGTTGAGTGCTTGAACTAAACTGCGGTCTTGTTCGGGTAGTGAAGTCGACAGTTTGGCAAACTTAACCAAGTCGGCTTTCATTAGAATATCTTTTAATTCGTTGAGCGAATCTAAATTGTCTGTAGCGCACAATTCATCGATAATTTCGCTGGTCGTCATTTCTTTAGCATTGAAACCAAATCGTTTTTCGATATAGGTACGAAGTGTTTCCGTAAGTTGCGTATAATATACTTTAGGGTCTGCTTCAGTCTGCGATTTTATACGTTGGATGTCGTCAATAGCCGTAACGTGTGCTGGAATAGGGGGATTAATGACCACTTTACGGGTAATCAACCGCGGGTCAGATAATCGTGTGCAAAGTGCCAATGTGATAAAGGCTGTAAACATGCCAAGTAAAGCCCATAGCGTAATGCGCCACGACCATTCGAAAGGCATATCAACAGCTCCATGCGGTCCGCTGAATTTGTCAATGTGTACCGTATCTACAGCAACTGTGCTAACTTTTAGTCCGATGTTCCCACGCGAAGCGTATTCCTTGCCGTCTACTGAAATTTTGAAAGGAGGAATGGCATATAAAGCAGAGTCGAATGCAGTGATGGTATATTTTCGCGAAAGTTCAATTCGCTGTTTATTGTTACTCCAAACCGTGTCGATACGTCCATTGTAAATAACTTCAACACCAGGAGTAAGTTCTTGTTGAGGTTGAAAAAAAGGAAAGTTTACTTTTTGTTTGGCATTAACTGCACATTTTACCTCAAGTTGCACTTGTTCGCCAATCAAAATGTCTGCCGTATCCAATTTTGCTTCGACACTGACTTGACCTATTGCTGTACAAGGCAAAGTAAATAGTAGGGTAACTACCAGTTGCAGTGCCCGCAGATATTGTTTCATTATTCGTCCTATTGGTTTAATATTAACACAATAATCATTTGCTGTATTGGTATGTCTGTGGATGATTCTTCCGAATGAGGCCAGACTATTGCTATCCCTAAAATGTGAAGAAGATATTCGACCTATTCTGAATTGCACGAAAATAGATTTACATGCTAATAAACCTAAGTGGCAAATTGCTAACGGCGTGCAAACAGTCCGATAAGGGGTTTGACAAAATCGCTGTTCGTGGCGATGTTTGTGTAGTCTACACCATTCTTACGGAACAAAGAATCGAGTTTCTCAGTTTCGTGCTTCCACCATTGCTGTTGTTGCATTCTGACACTTTTGCTTGAAGTATCAACATATTGTTCGTGCCCGGTTTCAGCATCAACAATTTTGAGCAGACCGACATTAGGCAGGGCAGCCATGTGTTCGTCGTAAACTTTCAGAGCAATCAAATCGTGTTTGCGAGCTGCAATGAGCAAAGGCTTCGAAAAGTCGTGAGTATCAAGGAAATCGCTTATGACGAATGCAATGGAACGTTTGGTGATGATACGCATCAGGTATTCCATGGCGATGCCTACATCCGTTCGCTTTCCCTCGGGTTCAAAATTCAGTAATTCTCGGATGATGTACAGAATATGCTTGCGGCCTTTCTGTGGAGGAATAAACTTTTCAATTCGGTCAGTGAAAAAGATTACACCCACTTTATCGTTGTTTTGCAGGGCCGAAAAAGCCAAAGTAGCAGCAATCTCAGCTGTCAGTTCACGCTGTGTGCGGTTTTGTGTACCAAATCGCTGACTTGCCGATAAGTCGACAATCAGCATCAAGGTAAGTTCGCGTTCTTCCTCAAACACCTTTATGTAAGGCTTGTTCATGCGAGCCGTTACGTTCCAGTCGATATCTCTTACATCATCGCCCGGTTGGTATTCGCGTACTTCGGCAAACGACATACCGCGGCCTTTGAAAGCCGAATGATATTCGCCTGCAAATATATTGTTTGTCAGTGCACGGGTTTTAATTTCCAAACGTCGCACACGTCGCAATAATTCAGAAGTTTCCAATTTGATAAGATTATATGGAGCAAATCAACACATTGATATTCAATATGCTGGCAGTTAGAATAGGTGATTGCCGACAACTTTTTAAAACTCAGTTGTCGGCAAAATGAGGATATAAATTAAATGTCAAGACTGCGTGAGCCACGTTTAAGGCACTTCAACTTTGTTCAGAATTTCGCGAACAATATCATCAGCTGTTACGTTTGAAGCTTCAGCCTCGTAAGAAAGACCAATGCGATGGCGCAAAACGTCTGCTGCCACTTCACGAACATCTTCCGGAACAACGTAGCCACGACGTTTGATAAAGGCACAGGCGCGAGCAGCCAAAGCCAAATTGATGCTGGCACGCGGTGAACCACCAAAGGAAATGTAGTTTTTCATATCCTTTAATTGGTACTGTTCGGGATAACGTGTTGCAAACACAATGTCGGCAATGTATTGTTCAATACGTTCATCAATGTAAACCTGTTTCACCAAATTACGTGCTTTCACAATTTTTTCTGTATCGATGACAGCGCGAGGTGTTTCGAATGAGTCATTGATGTGTGCACGGATGATTTTCTTTTCCTCCTCGATGGTTGGATAGTCAATGATGACTTTGAGCATAAAACGGTCAACCTGTGCTTCGGGCAGTTCGTAAGTACCTTCTTGCTCAATGGGGTTTTGTGTGGCCAAAACAAGGAAGGGGTTAGGCAACTTAAACGTGTCGTCACCAATCGTAACCTGATGTTCCTGCATGGCTTCCAACAATGCACTTTGTACTTTTGCCGGTGCACGGTTAATTTCATCGGCCAAAACGAAGTTGGCAAAGATAGGTCCTTTCTTTACACTGAACTTTTCCTCTTTCTGGCTGTAAATGAGCGTACCGATAACGTCGGCAGGAAGTAAGTCGGGAGTAAACTGTAAGCGTCCAAACTTGGCATCGATAAGCGAAGCCAAGGTTTTGATAGCTAACGTTTTGGCCAAACCTGGTACACCTTCTAACAAAATGTGTCCATCTGACAACAAACCGATAAGCAACGCGTTGACCAAATGGCTTTGGCCAACAATCGTACGGTTCATACCCTCGGTAAGGTCTGTAATAAAGTGGGTTTCGGCTTCAATCTGTGCGTTAAGCTGACGAATGTCTATGGATGCTGACATATTGAATATATTTAATGTATATGTTATGTAATCGGTTGAATAAACTGATGAAACTATGAAGTGTTATGAGTGTTTCATAAACATCAGTTAGGGCTGGTAAGTTTTTATTTGTGTGCAAAATTACTTTTTTCCAGCGTATGGTGGTAGCTTAAGCAATTAAAATTCGCTAATGTGTAAGAAGAAGTAGTACTTTTAAGCCCATTAGCCTACTGGATAGCTACCATTTTATGTGCGATTTTGAACTACAACAATGATTCCTTGTACGATGATTGAACGTAATTTTAAAAAATAATTGCAGAAAACTTTCGAAAAGAATGCGTTGTTTGGAAATATCTTTGTAATTTTGCAGCCGAAACAGACCATTACACAAAGTTGTTACCAAACAATTTGATAACCCATAAAAAGCTATAGCAAAATGAAAAAAGGTATTCACCCTGAGAATTATCGTCCCGTAGTATTTAAGGACATGAGTAACGGCGATATGTTCCTTTCTCGTTCAACCTGCAAAACCACTGACACGGTTGAGTTCGAGGGAGAAACTTACCCCGTAGTTAAACTTGAAATTTCAAGCACTTCGCACCCCTTCTACACTGGTAAGTCTAAGCTCGTAGATACTGCAGGTCGCGTAGATAAGTTCATGAGCCGCTACGGTAAGAGCCGTAAGTAATTACCAACAACTTACAGTTCTGTAAAGCATAATTCTTATCAAAGGGTAAGGTAACACCCAAGTGATGAAGTGGATGTGTCTGAATAGATGCGTCCACTTTTTTTGTATCATACCAATTCTCTTCTTCTAATACCATATTAGTTATGCCCTCTGCTTTTCAACTTGCCTGTCAACCGATTCCAACTGTCAGAATAGCCCTTATCGGATTAGGACAACGAGGAATGAAAACACTGCAACGCTATGCTTTTATTCAAGGTGCAGAATTTCGATACGTTGCAGATTTGTGTTCAAAACGTACAAACGAGGCCAATAAAGTGTTAGTTGGGAGCGGCAGAAGCAAAGCACAAGAATTAGTTGGCAAAGAGGCCTGGAAGGAAGCTTGTCAAAAGGAAGATGTCGATTTGGTGTACATCTGTACTGAGTGGAATTCGCATACAATGATGGCTGTTGAAGCAATGCTTTGCGGAAAGCATGTTGCCGTAGAGGTACCTGCTGCCACCAACGTGAGTGACTGCTGGAAGTTGGTTCGCACAGCTGAAAAAACACAGCGGCATTGTTTTATGACTGAAAACTGCTGTTATGACTTCTTTGCACTGGGTACGCTCGAAATGAACCGCTTGGGGCTTTTGGGCGAAATTACGCATTGCGAAGGTGCTTATATCCACAATTTAGCTTCTTACGGAAATAATGGGCAATTTTCTTCCGAAACGCATAGAAATTGGATGGAATCATCGTGTAGTATGCATGGCGGCAATCCATACCCCACACATGCTATTGGTCCGATTGCTCAGTTGCTTGGATTTCATCGCTCAGACAGAATGCTCAGCATTACCTCTTTGACAGCTCGTGGAGTAGCGGGTAAACAGGGGTTGACCGGAAGAGTAAATACATCGCTCATCCAAACTGAAAATGGCGTAAGCATTATGTTGCAGCTTGATGTGTCGACTCCTCGTCCTTATAGTAGATTGCAAACAGTGTGTGGCTCAATGGGCTATGTTCAGAAATACCCTTTACCCACGATTCAATACGAGGGTCGAGAAGCCTATATTGGTGATGAGGCTTTGAAGGAAATACATAAATATGCTACTTCGGAGCAGGCACAGCTTTGGAACGAAGGGCATCGGTGTGGCGTTGATAACGAAATGAATTATGCTATGGATGCAAGGTTGATTTATTGCCTGCGTCATGGTTTGCCGCTTGATATCGACGTTTACGATGCTGCTGAATGGTCATGTTTGGCCGAGCTTTCGCAGCGCTCAGCTCGCTTGGGAGGTATGCCTGTAGCCATACCTGATTTTCTTTCAGGCAAGTAAGCGTAAAGCATAACTTCCAAACACTTTGAATAGAAAGGTGCTTGGAAGTTTTTTATGCTCATAGTTGTTTTAACAAATAACTTAATAAGGGTGAAAAACGAATATTAACCTTCCCTGCATTTGGGAACAAAATCTGTGTGTGCGAAACCGATTTTTGGCGAGTTTTGAATAACGCTGATTATCAGTAGTTCCAAGATTGTTGAAACTAGCTCGGAGCTAATTCTAACAACCTCGGAACTAATTTCAACAATCGCGGAGCTAAATTCAACAATCGCGGAGTTATTTGTTAGGATAGCTCTTTTTGCGACTCAAACAATAGTAGGCGGATGAAAAACAAAGCGTTGTTTTTAGTGTAATTTTACTTATAAAATAGGTCTTTGTTTAACATTTGCAGAGAAGGTATATGCTAGTTTGAGAGATTTGTGCATTCATTGCAGAAGGATGCAAAGCCAAATTTTTACTTGTATCTTATTGCGATGCATAAATTAGAAATACTTTGTTTACATAAAAAATACACTTGGAATAAGCAAATGTGGCTTATCCCAAGTGTAATGGTAAATAG
>FR901711.1 GCA_000437675.1 Prevotella sp. CAG:891 | reverse complement strand
TTGAGCAATAAATCACGATTCCAACCTTTGGCAACCGTTTCCTGTGCATAGAATAACATAGCATCATCATTACCAACTTTCCGAATAAGTTGCAATATATGTCCCCATGGTAAAAGTGCGACAGCTTGTCGCACTTTTATGTCCGAGTGACAAAAACGCTCGTAGAACTTCTTCATGTCCCACAGATTTCGCGGTGAAACACCCATCTTTGGATAGCGTTCTTTCAGGTCTGCAGACAGTCTTTTTACTACACTATCACCATACCCACTTTCAGTCTTGCGTTCATGAAGCATTTGACCAATCTCCCAATAGGCAGTAGAAACATAACCATTGACATGTCGGGCTATCTCCGTCCGTGCATGCTCAATTACTGCGACAGCGTGTCGCAGTATCTCTGCATAATCACCGCTCCCTATTGAGAGAAACCTCAGAAAGGGGAACTGAATAACTATTGCCCATTCATTATCAACTGAGGCAAAAGCTTCGTTGGGCTACTTACTCCGATGAATGGTGTAAATGGCCTTACCTTCCTTATCAATGAAGTGAAGGTTGAGCGACTTTTCTGTGGCGCTGATTACACTGAAACCTGTGGCTGGCGAACAGAATTGGGTGCCTTCGATGGGCTTTACCTTGCGACTCAACGCGGCTGCCGAATTGACAACGTAATCAATCGAACTGCCTTCGGCCCGCAAGTGCTGAAAGTTGTGAATATGACCACAGGCATATATGTCTACTTTGTGTTTACGCAAAATGGGGTCGACCAGGCGCTGCATGTCCTGACGTTCGGTAACCGTTTTGCCGGTTTCGGCATAAATGGGGTGATGGCCCACCACTACAATCCAGTTTTCTTTGGCTGCAGTGAGCGTACTGTCGAGCCATTGCATTTGACGTTCGATTGACTGCTTGCACGCATCGGGATATTTGGCAGTTTCTTCGCGGTAACGCGTAATAAGAGGGGCTGTATCGATGAGTACAAAACGAATGCTCACACCGTCTTTGCTGAACGATTTGCTGTAATAACGGGCCGGCATCATCCAGCGTCGCGACACTTGGGCATAGTCGAGCACGGCCTGTGTGTTGCCTCGATATTCATGATTGCCCAAAACGGGATACCAGGGAAGCATGAGGTCGGGGTGGGAATAAACGAGTTCGTAGTTGGTTTGCCACAAGGGGTCGGTGGTGCTTTCCACTCCATAAAAGTGATGCACGTCGCCGGCGGCAATGACGCACTCGGGGTCGACTTCCTCGGCCATGCGCCCCATGAGTTCGGCAATGGGCTTTTGATCATAGTAACCATTGCGCCCCATGTCGTTGCACATGTAAAAATTGAGTGTACCGGATAACTTTTTCCAGTCGGCGGGAGTTTGGGCTTGTGCCACCAGGGCAAAAAGGAATAAAATGAGTGTGGTTAGTTTTTGCATTGTTATTTCGATTTTTGAAAGTGAAAAAAAAATGTGGGCGGATTTTCTGATGCACACACAAAAAAACGGAGAGAGAGGCGACTAAATGTTCCATCCTCCCCCTCCGAGCCAGATGATTATTTTGCGAATGCACCGAAATAAGGCTGTGGAGCATCGGTGCGGTAGGTGGTGTTAGCCACAGTGAGTCCGTTGCCGCTGAAGAAGGGCAACATATTGAGTTGCGAACCTGCATAAGCACCCTGAAGCACGGGTGAATTGGCTGCTACATGGAAGTTCCAGGCTTCGTTGTAGGCAATGGTTGTGAGCGAAACAGCATTGATGTCGTAATTAACAAACAACGGGTTGGTGGCTGCGTCGCCGACTTGTGCTGAAATGGGGCTGTGAAGGTCGATGATGTCGGTGAACACGTTTTTGTTCTTCTGAGTCAGGCTCAAGTAGGGATTGGTGGTGCCTTCTTCTACGTCCTGCGGTAAGTTTGAGGTGACGTTACCGGCAGCATAGAAGTTATAGTCGATGACACAGTCGGTTGAACAGCCTGGGTCGGGTGGCACAGTCGGTTGAACAGCCTGCGTCGATGGCTGCATTGCCCCACTTCGGGGTCATGGCCTTGAACTTACAGTTGACCATGAGGTTGTTGAACACCGATACGAGTGCATTTTTTTCGACAAATACCGAACCACCCTTTACGCCATCGCGGCGCCAACCGGCATTGATAATGGTGTTATTGTAGGCCTTGACAAGTGCTTGGTGACGGCCAGCCTCATCGTTCTGTCCTGAGGATGAGAACTTCAGGCCGTTGGTATTGGGCGAGAAAATAAGGTTGTAGGCAGCATCTACCTTGCATCCGGCTTTCACGTTGATGGCTTCACCACCGGTTTCGCCGTTGGCAGCAAAGGTGTTGTGCTGAATGATGGCCTGACCACCCATCATATAAATGGCATCGCTGACACCGTAACGGAGGGTAGAATTAGTAATCACGTAGCGGCCGTTGATGTTGTTCGTCGTAATTTGCGGAGCATAGTCCTCGCCCGGGGTGTAAATGCCCTTGAGGGCCGAAGGAGAATCTTGCGAAACAGCACCACCGGTGTACTCAATGATGGTGTGTTCGAAAAGCATTTCAGGACATTTGTCGGTGGCAACAATACCGCCCCACAGTCCGGCAAAAGCATTCGACTCGGTGCGCTGTGCTTCAGCTACGGTGAAACGTACGGGATTTTCGGCTGTTCCTTTGCTATAGAGTGAACCATCGATAATCATTTCAATGGGTGTATGGCTGGCACCAACGCCTTCGGTGTCGAATTCCACCACTACGCCTTCTTCAATCGTCAGCGATTTGCCTTCGGGCACGGTGAGATGATGACCCTTTACTTTGATTACAGCATTTTTGGTCCACACACCGCTCACGGTATCGCCCTTCAACACCACTTCGGGCGAGGGAGAAGGCGAGGGATTCACGGGAGGTACATTGTTTGCGTCATCGTCGTCGCTGCAGGCAGCGAAGGTGGCAGCTGTTGCACAAAAGGCACACAGCATGAAATGTTTGGTGTTCATTTTAGAGAATGAATATGAAATGATAAGTTATTTTTTACAGTTTAAAGCGCACACCGACCAAAAAGCTTTGTCCGTGCTTTTCCTTGCGTTCGAGCAGTCCGCCTTTGTGACGTTCTATGTCAGCGCCAAGATGTGCATTCCGCTCGTTTTTCTTGACATACTGAATGAGGGGAAGGTTCAGCAAATTGTTGGCCTTGGCAAAAATACTCCAGCCTGTGCGACCGAACTTCTTTTCGACCGAGGCATCAAGTTGGGTGTAACCATCGGTCCATGAGTCGTTGTCGTAGAATCGCGACACAATACAAAGCCGTTTTCCGGTATAATTTAACGCCAACTGCGCATCCCAACCGTTTTCGGGGTCTTTGTAGAGCAACGAAAGGTTGGCCACATGGGCAGCCTGACCGTAAAGTGGACGCGTTTGCATCACGGTTTGGGTAATGGTGGTGGTTTCTGCATTCGGGTCGGGGTTCTTCACTTCAATGGTTTTATTCGTTTTGATACGCGAATAGGTGTAAGTGTAGTTTGCCTTTACACCAAAACGTCGAAAAAACTTGGTGATGTCGAGTTCCAAACCCATGTTGTGCGCTGTACCAAAGTTTTCGGGCATATAGTAAGTGTCCTGTCCGCTGGTGGCCATTCCGTACTCAATGGGATTGTCGATGCGTTTGTAGAACACCCCGGCCATCAGTTGTTCGGATGCTGTGGGGAACCATTCATAGCGCAGATCGAAGTTATCTGCCACGGTATGGCGAATGTCGGGATTGCCTCGTTCGTTGTAGTCCTCGCCCAAAAGTTTGTAGGGCACAATTTCAAAGAAACTGGGACGGTTGATAGAACGGGCATACGAGAAACGGAGGTTGGCATCAGTGTGAACGCGGTATTTGGCGTGCACATCGGGCAGCCAGTCCCAATACTTCTGATTGCCTTTGTTACGCGCGCCCTCGGTGGGATAAAGCAGCGTGTAGCCCTGATCGGTGTGTTCGGCACGCAAACCGGCTGTAAGTTCCCAGCGGCCCGACACGAGTTTACCCATAAGATAAGCGGCACCTACTTGTTCGGTGGCATCGTAATTGAGCGGGTCGCTCAGGTTGCCGTAACGCGGCACATTGAATTTAATTTCATCGAAGTTATGCCAATCGCGACCGCGCACAAGGGTCCGCTGTTCGGCAGACGGCTTGAAAGTGTATTCATTGAAGAATGAACTGCGGTCTTTGTCGCGGAACATACCTCCGGCACTGAGTTCGAAGGTGGCTACTGACGGCAACTCCCAACGATGCGAAAGATTGATATAGCCGGCCCAGTCCTCGTCGTCGTTGTGTTCCCAACGGCGGGTAGCACCGGGATTGACGCTGACGGTTTGCAAACCGGTAGAAGCTGTTGTCAGGAAAATTTCAGCATTGTCGGGCGTACGGTTGGTGGCCTTGGAGTAAACACCGCGCCAGGAAATGCGCAGGGCATCGTCGTCGAGGAATGTATGTTCGCCCATCAAGGTTGAGTTGAATATGCCCTGTCTGTTCCAACGCAAACGCACAGCTTCTTTTTGGCTTTCGTAAGTGTCGCGCACTTGCTGATTGCTCAAAAACATATAGCCGTTGTACCAGGCCAGCTTATGGTGTTCACCAACAGGCAAAAAGTCGAGTTTGAGGTGAGCACCTATACGTGACTGTTCTTCGGAATAATTGCGGGTGGTAATGGTTCCGTCAAGATTGGTAGTTCCGCTCTGTGCATAAATGTCGCTTTCTTTGCCGCGATGAATGTTTTGCGCACTGACGGCGAGCATCAAACCGAGGCGGTTGCGTAAGAAACGGTCGCCATAGGAAAAACCAAACGTCAAATCGGGCACGAACTGCTTCTGTTTCACGGCCAAATTACGTGTAGTGAAATCGGTAATGCTTACGGCATAATCGGGACCATGAAGTTCGTTGGGCGACTTGTCCTGAATGGGCGAAGTACGGAACGAATCGAATTTGCGCGAAAAATACATGGCGCTGTATCCCATTGTAAAGTTGGCCGAAACCTGTCGGCGGTCGGGTGCATCCTTCATGACCATATTAACAGCACCCCCAATGCCGTCGCCTTCAAGGTCGGCAGTAAGCGATTTACTCACTTCAAGGCGGTCGAGCATTTCGGCCGGGAAAATATCAAGGGGAACAAAACGGTTTTTATTATCGGGCGAGGGAATTTTTACACCATTGACCAGCGTATAGTTGTAGCGCTTGTCCATACCGCGCAAAATGGCATACTGTCCTTCACCGCTGGCACTGCGCTCAAGGGTTATACCCGAGATACGGCCTAAGGCATTGGCCACGGTGAGGTCGGGCGAAAGTTCAATGGCTTTGGCGCTCATCACGTTCATCACGTTCATAGCTCTTTTTTCTATGCCTCGTGCACCGGCTTCGGTACGACCGGGATTATGCGCCATGACAACTGCTTCGCTGAGCGAAACATTTTGTTCTTCTACTGTAAGGAGGATTTCTTCTTCTAAAAAGTCGGGTTCGAGCGTATAGGCTCCGCTTTTATAGCCTAAGCAACTGTAAAGCAAGGTGCCACGCTGCCCTTTGGTGTCGAGAACGAACGAGCCGTCTAATCCCGAGAGGGTGAAAAGTTGTTGGTTTTCTTTAAGTGCGATCCGTGCCCCGATAATGAGTTCTCCACTTTTTGCGTCAACAATTTTTCCTTTTATTAAGGTGGAAACCGGCTTGCTTTCCTTCACAGCCACCGGGGAATTATTCATTAAAGAATAAGGTGTGTTTGTGTTATCTGTCCTAACCGACAGATTATTGGCATAACAAAATCCTGCGCTATGCCCTAATGGGAAACCGGTAACGGCGAGCATCATTACCAGCGAATGCTTGAGTCTTTGCATTTAAGTTATGTCTTGTTTTCGGGTGCAAAATTACGGGTAAAGTATGTCGTTCGTATTTCGAAATATTTAAGGAATTGTTAAGGCTCTTAGGCTGCGCAAAGCAAACCCGCAACGAGAAATAACCCTGCGCGCTGTAAACCGAAAAGAACACCTTGCTAACTTTTATCACACATTTGCGTACGTTTACTAAAAAAGAAAGGTATAATTGCAAAGCATACTTCAACATTTAAACACAAGAAAGGCGGCACACACTAAAAAAACATAATATCGAGGAAATAGATGGAAACTAATAATGCCTATTAAGTTTTTTGCAGTAATTTTGCCTAAGAATTTCATATTGGGCAAATAGCATCTGCACTTTAAACCGCAAAATGAAAGAAGATGCCAACTGCCTGACACACATAATGGCCAGACCAATTTATCTGGACATATGTTGCAGTATACACTGAGTGAATTCAATTATTTGGTAAAAATCATACATTACATATATAACCAACAAAACATGAAGAAAATCGCTTTATGGATGCTTACCGCAATGCTTCTGACAGCTTGTGGCAGCAAGAAAAACCAAATGCCTGAAGCCAACAACGACTTCGCAGTGATTACCGTGCAAACCACGGAAGCAGATTTGAACACTTCTTATCCCGCATCCATCAAGGGTATGCAGGATATTGAAATCCGTCCGAAGGTTTCGGGCTACCTGACTCGCCTCTTGGTTGACGAAGGTGCTACAGTTCGCAAGGGTCAGCCTCTTTTCTTGATTGACTCAGAACAGTACCGCGCATCTGTAAAGGCTTCGGCTGCACAGGTTCGCGTATGCAAAGCCAACATCGCTACGCAAAAGCTGACGGTTGAGAACAAGCGTATGCTGTTCAAGCAGAACATCATTTCGAGCTACGACCTTCAGATGGCTGAAAACACTTTGGCTTCGTACGAAGCTCAGCTGGCTTCGGCTGAAGCTAACTTGCAGAGCGCAAAGGATAATCTGAAGTGGTGCACCGTTACCAGCCCGTCTGACGGTGTTGTTGGTATGATTCCCTACCGCGTAGGTAGCTTGGTAAGTGCTTCAAGCGCACAGCCGCTGACTACCGTTTCGAATATCAACGAAATGTACGTCTACTTCTCAATGACTGAAAAGCAGTTGCTCGCCCTCACTCGCGAACAGGGTGGCGTGAACGCTGCTATCAGCAAGATGCCTGCCGTTAACCTCATTCTGGCCGATGGTACTGAATTTCCTCAGTCGGGTGTAGTCAGCACGGTGAGCGGTGTTATTGACCAGTCGACGGGTTCTGTTCAGATGCGTGCTACGTTCAAGAACGATGGCCACATCCTTCGTTCGGGTGGTACGGGTAGCATCTTGGTTCCGACGCACGCCAAAGACGCTATCAAGGTTCCCCAAAAGTCTACCTTTGATATTCAGAACAAGAAGTTCATTTATGTTGTAGATAAGAACAACACGGTAACTTCGCGCGAAATCACCGTACTTCCGCAGCACGACGGTACCGACTACGTGGTTACGAGCGGTGTGAAAGCTGGCGAACGCATTGTCGTTGACGGTGTGAACCAACTCAAAAATGGCATGAAGATTAAGCCCATCACTCCTGCACAGGCTGCTGCCGCTGAACAAAAGGCCAAGCAAGCACTGAAGGATGGCAAAATGCCTGGCGAAAACTAATAGATTCGCCCATTCACCTCAGGCCGCAGACTTAATAGCTAACCGTACACAGCATACACGCAGCTAAAAAGTCTGCTACAGCCAGGAGGAACACACCTTATATATATAATGAGTGCAAGATTGCAAGCATTCAAATAACAACTTTCAAAATAAGTCCTTTCAATCCAAGCGTAGATGCCCCTAACATTAGCAGGCGTTTACCGGGTCCCGACCATTCGTCGGCTGGCTATGAAAGGCAAGATATCATGCAATTAGACAGATTTATTAACCGCCCGGTGCTTTCCACTGTAATTTCAGTGGTTATCGTCATCCTGGGTATATTGGGTTTGGTGTCACTACCTGTATCTCAGTACCCCGACATTGCACCTCCTACCATTCAGGTGAGCACCACCTATACCGGTGCCAATGCCCAAACTGTGCTGAACTCGGTGATTGCTCCGCTTGAGGAACAGATTAACGGTGTGGAGAACATGGACTATATGTCGTCTACTGCCACCAACACCGGTTCTGCCAGCATCAACATCACCTTTAAGCAGGGAACCGACCCTGACATGGCTGCCGTGAACGTGCAGAATCGTGTATCGAAAGCCCTCGGTTTGCTTCCCTCGGAAGTTACGCAGGTGGGTGTGATTACCCAAAAGCGTCAAAGCTCCATGCTTATCATCTTCTCTATTGTAGATAAAGAAGACAAGTATGATGCTTCATTCATCGAAAACTATGCCAAAATCAACATCATTCCGCAAGTACAGCGTGTAAAGGGTGTGGGTGATGCCATGGTGATGGGTGCCGACTACTCAATGCGTATTTGGCTCGACCCGCAGAAAATGGCTGAATATCACATGATGCCTGGCGACATTACTGCCGTACTTGCTGAGCAGAACATTGAAGCTGCTCCGGGTAGTATCGGTGAACGCGAAAACCAGACTTTCCAATACACACTCCGTTACAGAGGCCGCTTGAGCGAAGTTCCCCAATTCGAAAACATGGTTATCCGCTCAAATCCTGATGGAACGATCATTCGTGTAAAAGACGTTGCCCGCGTTGAAATGGGACGTAGCTCTTATGCATTCTCGGGTAAGGTAAACGGTCACAAGTCTGTAACCTGTATGGTGATGCAGGTAGCTGGTTCAAATGCTACTCAGATTATTACCGACATCCAGGCATTGTTGAAAAACTGCGAAAAAGATCTTCCCGAAGGCATTGGCATTATGGAAGCTCAGAACGTCAACGACTTCCTCTTCGCCTCTATCCATGAGGTTATCAAGACGTTGATCGAAGCCTTCATTCTGGTGTTCATCGTGGTATACATCTTCTTGCAGGACTTCCGCTCAACATTGATTCCCGCCATCGCCATTCCCGTGGCATTGATTGGTACCTTCTTTGCCTTGTACATCATTGGCTTCTCAATCAACTTGCTGACACTTTCTGCTTTGGTACTAGCCATTGCCATTGTGGTCGACGACGCCATTGTGGTGGTCGAAGGTGTCCATGCGAAACTCGATCAAGGATACACCTCTTCGCGTAAAGCATCTATCGACGCCATGCGCGAACTCGGTGGCGCTATCGTATCAATTACCCTCGTCATGATGGCCGTGTTCGTGCCTGTAAGCTTCATGTCGGGTACCGCCGGTACGTTCTACCGCCAGTTCGGTTTAACCATGGCCATTTCAATCGGTTTCTCGGCATTGAACGCATTGACCCTTTCACCGGCTCTTTGTGCAATTTTGCTGAAACCGCACCCCGTTGGAGGCGAACACGAAGCATCGTTAAAAGAACGTTTAGGCACAGCCTACAAGGCAGCCGGACAAACCATGTACCAACGTTATGCCGAACAGATTGGTCGCATTCTGCACCCGGGTGTAACAATTGCCTTTATCATCGTGGCCATTTTGGGTATGATTTTCGGTGCATACAGCTTCGAATCTCACCCCATCCTGACCATCGTAATGAGCATCGTAGCCATTCTCGGCGTATTGGGTCTTTCTACCAAGAAATTCCAAAATTCGTTCAACAACAGCTACGAAAACATTCTGAAGAAATATAAGAAGTACGTGCTGAAGTTCATTCAGCGTCCTATGCTTTCAATGGGTATCGTTACTGGTTCTATTGCCCTACTCGTATGGTTGATGAACATCACCCCGACTGCCATGGTTCCCTCTGAAGATACAGGTACGATTATGGGTGCCGTAACCATGCCTCCTGGTACTTCACAAGACCGCACCGAAGCTTACCTCAACCGCGTCGACAGTCTTGTTCGTTCTATCCCTGCAGTTGAACTGAGTACGGTAATTTCGGGTTACAGCTTCATCGGTGGTGAAGGTCCTTCATACGGTTCATTCATCGTGAAATTGAAAGACTGGGAAGAACGTGGACTCAAAGAAAGTTCAACCGTTATCTTTGCCAACCTTTATCTGCGTTCGCGCGATGTATTTAAGGATGCACAAGTATTGTTCTTCCAGCCGCCTATGATTTCGGGTTATGGTGTAACCAACGGTTTCACCTTCAACTTGCAAGACCGTACGGGTGGTGATTTGAACAAATTCTACGATGTAGCCAAGGACTTCCTTGCACAACTCGAGAAACGTCCGGAAATTGAATCGGCTCAGACCACATTCAACCCGAACTTCCCCGAATACATGATCGATATCGATGCTGCCAAGTGTAAGCGTGCCGGACTGTCGCCCCGCGACATTCTTTCGACGCTTCAAGGCTACTATGGTGGTTTGTACGCTTCGAACTTCAACAGCTATGGTAAACTTTACCGTGTAATGATTCAGGGTGAACCCAGCCAGCGCGCCAACTTCGAAAGCCTCTACAACATCAAGGTACGCAACGGCAAGGAAATGGCTCCGATTACCGAGTTCATGACCATTACCCCGGCATACGGTCCCGACAACATCAACCGTTTCAACATGTACACCTCTATGGCTGTCAACGGTAACCCTGCCAACGGTTACACCTCTGGTCAGGCCATCAAGGCCATTGAGGAAGTGGCTCAGCAGTATCTGCCCCAGGGTTACTCTTACGAGTTCTCTGGACAGACGCGTGAAGAGCAGCAATCATCAGGCAGCACCACGGGTATTGTCTTCGTACTCTGCTTCGTGTTCATCTACCTGTTGTTGTCAGCCCAGTATGAAAGTTACATCCTTCCGTTGGCCGTATTGCTTTCAGTACCCTTCGGTTTGGCTGGTTCGTTCATCTTCATTCAGGCTATGGGATCATTGAATAGCATTATTCCTATCTTTGGTGAAGCAGCCAACAACATCTACGTACAGATTGCATTGATCATGTTGATGGGTCTGTTGGCCAAGAACGCCATCCTTATCGTTGAGTTTGCACTCGAACGCCGCAAAATGGGTATGAGCATTTCATGGGCAGCCGTATTGGGTGCCGGTGCTCGTCTGCGTCCTATCCTCATGACCTCTTTGGCCATGATTATCGGTCTGCTTCCCTTGATGTTTGCCTTTGGCGTAGGTGCCAACGGTAACCGTTCACTCGGTACGACAGCTATCGGCGGTATGTTAATCGGTATGATTTGTCAGATTTTCATCGTTCCCGTTCTCTTCGTTGTCTTCCAGTATCTGCAGGAAAAGATAACCCCGATGACCTGGGAAGATATTGACAACACCGATGCTGCTCCCGACATCGAACAGTACACGAAATAAGTGATAAATCGTCGGAGTAAAGGGCCCGGCAGCCCGCATTGCCGGGAAATGCCGCGGCCATTTACTTCGATGCACGAATAATTAACTACGAAACAATGAAGAACCTCATTTATATTGCCTGCTGTTCGACGCTGCTATGCAGTTGCGGCATCATGAAGGATTACGAACGTCCTGCCGACCTCACTCAGGGCATCGACAGCCTTTACCGCGACACCACGGCCAACAGTGTTGCGCAAGCAGACACCACCAATTTCGGCAACACTCCCTGGCAGGAAGTGTTCACCGATCCCTATCTGCAAAAGCTGATTAACAAGGCTCTTGCAAACAATGCCGACCTGCGCTCTGCCGACATCGCCGTGAGGCAGGCCGAAGCTTCGTTGAAAGTGGCTCGTCTTGCCTACTATCCCGCCATCAGCTTCAACCCTCAGGGTGCAATGACCAGCTGGGACTTCAACAAAGCTACGAAAACCTACAGTGTGCCCCTGGCTGCAAGCTGGCAGTTCAATCTGTTCAGCCTGCGCAACAATAAGAAGAAGGCACAAACCGGTCTGGAAATGACCAAGGCCTACAAGCAAGCTGCACGCACCAGCATCATTGCCGGTGTAGCCAATATGTACTACACGTTGCAAATGCTCGATGAACAGCTCAAAACCACTCAGGAAACCGTCAACATTTGGGCTGAAAACGTACGTGCCATGGAGCTGATGAAAGAAGCTGCCATGACCAACGAAGCGGCTGTCGGACAGGCCAAGGCCAACTACTACAGCCTGCTCACCAGCGTACCTACGCTCAAGGAAAGCATTTCGCAAACCGAAAATGCCCTCTGCACCCTGCTTCACGAAGCGCCCCATGCCATTGAACGTGGCACGTTCGATGCAGACGCTTTCCCCGCAAGTTTCTCGAAGGGTGTACCCTTGCAGTTACTGGCCAACCGTCCCGACGTCAATGCTGCCGAGTTGCAACTCGCTTCATCGTTCTATGATGTAAACATTGCCCGCGCATCGTTCTACCCCACCCTCAACATCACGGCACAGGGTTCATGGACCAACAGTTCGGGCATGGGTATTGTCAATCCCGGTAAGATTCTGGCCAATCTGCTTGGTTCATTGGCACAGCCTATCTTTGCCAACGGCCGTTTGAAGGCTCAGCTCAAAATTTCGAAGCTCGCCTACGACAATGCCCGTTTGCAATTTGAGCAGACATTGCTCAATGCTGGCCAGGAAGTAAGCAATGCACTTTCAACCTATCATGCCGCACAGATTCAGCAGGAATTGCGTCAGAAGCAGGTTGAAACGCTCACGCAAACCCTCGAGAACACGAAGCAGTTGTTCCAATACAGCAGCAGCACTTCGTATCTCGAAACGCTCACCGCGCAGCAAAGCCTCATTCAGGCTCAGCTCAACCTGATTTCCGACAAGTTCGACAAGGTTCAGGCTGCCATTTCGCTTTATCAGGCTCTGGGTGGTGGTCGAGAAATTTCTACGCAAACCGCTGACACGGCAAATAACTAACCATGTACAGGTAAGTCATTGAAGAGGCCGGATTTTTCGTCTGGAAAATCCGCTGCCTCTTTAATCATTTCCCGCACATACTCTAAATATCACACACCATGATCAGTCCATTAGCATACGTTCATCCCGAAGCCAAATTAGGACAGAACGTAGAAGTAGGCCCCTTTGCCTACATTGAAAAAGGCGTTGTCATTGGCGACAACTGCGTAATCAAACCCCACGTAAGCATTCTCGAAGGAACAACAATGGGTTCTGGCAATATTATTTACCAGAACACCGTAATTGGTGCTACCCCGCAGGACTTTCACTTTGTCGAAGGCAGCAAAACGCACGTAGTCATTGGCAACGACAACCGCATCCGCGAAAATGTAGTCATTGCCGGAAGCACCTACGAAGACAAAGCCACCACCATTGGCGACAGCAACTTCCTCATGGAACGTTGCCACATCTGCCACGATGTCAAGATTTTCAACAAGTGCGTCATCGGTATCGGCACCTGCATTGCCGGTGAAAGCGAAATTCACGATTGCTCCATCCAGAGCAACGGTGTAGTCATTCAGCAACACGTTCGCGTAGGTCGCTTCTCGCTCGTTCAGAGTGGTTGCCGCGTACAAAAGGACGTTCCTCCCTATGTAATTTTAGGTGGCAATCCGGCTTCGTACAATGGTGTCAACACCATGGTGCTGAAGCATGTAAATGTGAGCGACCGCATTTTGCGCCACATTGCCAATACCTACCGCATTATCTACACCAGCAACTTCAGTCTGGAAGATGCCATCATCAAGATTCCCGAGCAAATTCCTATGAGCGAAGAAATCGAAAAGATTTTGGAATTCATCAAGGAAGCCAAGCACGGAATTGTTCGTCACATCGAATCGAACTAACCGCCCATTAGCTTCATTTTACTACTGAAGCCTTTCCTGGCACTTTTGTCATATTTCCGCCCTTCTGCTTTTATACTGAAGGGGTAGCAAATACGACAAAAGTGCTTTATTTTTTTAAAAGAGTCGGCCTAATTATTCCGAGAGGTCGATTTGCGCGATAGATAATAACTACCGTAACCATCGTGTTGGTTTCAGACAGGCCTACCTGCCCTACTTTCTTGTGTATCAACATGTCAAAGAACGCTGGATTGCTAAAGAGGTAATGCTGTTTTTTCATCCGTCGGGCCAAGGCGAAGCACTTCTTCGCGTGCCCTTTTGTGGGTGCAAAATTACAACCTAAGTACTCCGTATTCCAAATTTTTTCAGCACCTGATATCGCACCTCACCTATAATCCAGTTGAAGCAAGCAGAGCGAAAATGCTTTAATTCAAAGCTTTCGGAACGCATTTTTACGACAGAAAAAAGTGAAATCGGGATATGGTTTTCAGCGTATCCTTTGCGACAATATGTTTGAAAATGCCGCATTTTAAAGGCGTGGCATTCAGTCTGACTGCTTAATGAAGTCGTCTAAACTTTTCTGACGAGGATTTGATTTGGAGATTTATCTCTTCTAAATTCAATTTTCACCTTTCGTTTGGGCCGTTTTTTGACCATTCATCAGTCGTGTAGCTCGCAACACTCCTTCCTTCAAGACCCAAAACGCCTCAAAAATTAAGGCAAATCTTGAATTTCATAAAAGTTCAGACGACTTCAGTATGTTCATGTACCGAATAGTTGCATTCCCTGAGCAAAATGGTATCTTTTAACAAAAATAGGGGGGATGCAACACGTATAACAAATAAATTAGTAACTTTGCTATCGCGAAGTTGGCGGCGCCTCAGCATACTTGCTGCAAACAAGTTAGCACAGCCAGGCGGCAACTCGCCACTCACACTACATCACCTATTTTTATGCAAAACGAAAGTATTATTAAGCAAGTGAATGATTACGCCATGCAAAACGGCGTAATTTTAGGTTTATTCGGCATAGCAACCCTCACCGCATTCAAATGGTCGCTGACCATGCCCTTTTTCGGCATATTGTTCGAAGTGATGTTGTTAGGAAGCCCCGTATTTGCCACCATACTCACGTTGAAGTACCGCCGGCAGCAAGTGAGCAAAAACGAATCGTTCAGTTTTCTGCGCGGATTTCTCCATGCCCTGTTCATGGGCTTCTACGCCTCGTTATGGATAGCACTCATAGTATTCATTTACTTACGCTTCTTTGACCACGGCACCATCTTTGCAGCCTACGAACAAATGCTCGACACCCCCATGATGCGCGATTATCTGCGCCAATCGGGTTTGGATGCGCAAATCGCCCAGATTTCCGGAACCGGTGGTGTCAAAGGTCTGGCTGCAGCCATGCAGTCAATCGGTCCGGCCACCTATGCCTCATTGTTCCTTTATTTCCCCATGATTTTCGGTCCCATCATTTCCGCCATCATCGGGTTAATTTGCCGTCGGAGCTGATATCCGCTGTCAGCCGTCGGTTTTTTGAGTCATGGCCCTGCCTAATCGGCCAGCGACCATGTGCCGGAACAAAAAGAACCCCCACCCAACAGAATCGAAAAAATTCCCAATTACAATGGATTATACATACGACATTTCAGTTGTTGTGCCTCTTTACAACGAGGCCGAAAGCCTGCCCGAACTTCATGCATGGATAGCCCGTGTCATGGCAGCAAACAATTACACTTACGAAATCATCTTCGTAAACGATGGTAGCACCGACACTTCGTGGCAAGTTATTGAGGAATTATCAGCAACCGACCCCCACGTTCATAGCATCAAGTTCCGCCGCAACTACGGCAAGTCGCCGGCCCTGTTCTGCGGTTTCCGTGCCGCCAAAGGCCGCGTAGTCATCACCATGGATGCCGACTTACAGGATTCGCCCGACGAAATACCCGAACTTTTCCGCATGATTACCGTCGAGGGCTACGACCTCGTGTCGGGCTACAAGCAAAAACGCTACGACCCGCTGTCGAAAACCATCCCCACCAAACTCTTCAACGCCACAGCGCGTAAGGTGAGCGGTATCAAGAACCTGCACGACTTTAACTGCGGACTCAAAGCCTACCGCAACGAAGTAATTAAAAACATCGAGGTCTACGGCGAAATGCACCGCTACATTCCCTATTTGGCCAAAAATGCCGGTTTCGACAAAATTGGCGAAAAAGTGGTGCACCACCAGGCGCGTAAGTTTGGCAAAACCAAATTTGGCGGTTTGAACCGTTTTGTCAACGGCTACCTCGACCTCCTTTCGCTTTGGTTCCTCAACAGTTTCGGCCTCAAGCCCATGCACGTATTTGGTTTCTTGGGTTCACTCATGTTCTTCTTCGGCTTTGTAGCCTGCGTTGTAGTGGGCGTAGTCAAGCTCGTTCACCTCTACTCCAACGAGCCAGCCCAACTCATCACCAATTCACCCTATTTTTACATTGCACTGACGCTTATGATTCTCGGCACCCAGCTGTTTGTAGCCGGCTTTTTGGGCGAACTCATCAGCCGCAATGCAGCAGGCCGCAACGACTACCAGATTGAAAAAGAAATTTGAAGTCGTCAGAACTTTTATGAATTCAAGATTTGCCTTAATTTTTGAGGCGTTTTTGGGCCTTGAAAAAGGAGTGTAGCGAGCTACACGACTGATGAAAGGTCAAAAAACGGCCAAAAAGAAAGGTGAAGATTGAATTTAGACGACTTCTTTAAGCCACGCCAACGTAGCGAGGCACAGCGCCTGTTATATTTCACGGTTCACCTCCCCAAACTCCTACACGCCCAAACATGAAATTGCCCTTTTTAATACTGGCAGTATTCGTTGTCGCGCTCTTTCCCAGCAGTTGTTCCAACATCAACTGTCCGCTCGACAATGTGGTCATGATGCAGTGCAACTTTTATGCAAGTGAAACCCATCAAGAGTTGAAGTTGGCCGACGTACTTAGCGTATGTCCGGCCAACTCCGACACCGTGCTCATCAACCACATCACCAACGTCAGCAGCATCCTGTTGCCCCTGCGCGAAGGTGCCGACCGCGACACCCTGTTGTTTCAACTCACCAACTCGGCAGGACAAGCTGCCACCGACACACTCTTTGTAACCCACACACGCACGCCACACTTCGAATCGGTCGACTGTCCGGCATCGGTATTTCACAACATCAGCCAAGTCAGCTTCACCTCACACCCCCTGTCTGAACTGCCGCTCACCATCGACAGCATTTCACTCGTACGTTCTATTGTAAATTACGATGACATTGAAAACGTTCGTATATACCTTCGCTCTACTTCTCAGCAGTAGTATCCTGCAACCCCTGCATGCTCAGGTAAAGCAGAAAGCCACCCCCACCGACACGCTGCGCACCACTTCAGCCCCAGCCGCAACAAAGTCCGAACGCTTTCAAGGCGTGCAGTACGCCTCGCCCGAAGAAGCTGCGGCAGCATTGGCTGCGCAAAACGACATTCCCCTCTTTGCCGGCGTAGCTGTCAGTGCCGACCTGGCCGGCGCTGCCATGGCTGCATTCACTCCCTACGGGCAATACGAAGCTGCGGCACGCGCTAATTTTCGCGGACGGTACTTTCCGATTGTCGAAGTGGGTGTAGGTGTGAGCAACCACACGAATGAAACCACCAACAACCACTACAAAGTGCATGCGCCCTATTACCGCATTGGGCTCGACTATAATGTAATGAAAAACCGCCGCAGCGGCAACCGTATTTTCGTAGGGCTTCGCTACGCATTCACCACCTTTAAATACGATGTCGATGCACCCGACATTCACGACCCGGTTTACGACACGGTCTATCCTTTTCACTTTTCAGGGTTAAAAGGCACCAACCACTGGGCCGAAGCCGTGTTCGGACTCGAAGCGCGCGTTTGGGGCATCCTCCATTTAGGCTGGAGCGTACGCTACAAATTGCGCATCTACAACAAAAAATCAATCGTTGGCGACCCTTGGTATGTACCTGGTTTTGGTAAAAACGACTCTCACGCCTTGGGAGGCACGTTCAACGTAATTTTCGACATTTAAGTAGCTGCTCTAAGGGCAACTGCTTCCACACATTCTTCATTTCCTTATGACATCCACTGCTTCATCAGCATCAAGCCCCCAGCGCCCTGCGCGTAAAGGCAAACGCATAGCCGCCCTCGTTTTTCTGCTCATGCTCATCGTCGGTACAGTATGGATTGTGCAATTCCGCGGCACAGCCACACTCCGCACCGCCGAAGGACCAATATTCGGTACCTATTACCACATCAAGTACGAAGCCTCCGAACCGCTCGACAGCGTCATCCTTGCCGAACTGAAAAAGGTAGACACCAGTCTGTCTGTGTTCAATCAGTTGAGCACACTTTCGGCCATCAATGCGGGCAAATCCGAACGCACCGATGCCATGCTCTACGAAGTGTTGACCAAAGCCCGGCACATCAGCCAGTCATGCCAGGGTGCCTTCGATGTCACGGTTATGCCCCTGGTCAATGCCTGGGGATTTGGCTTCAAAAAAGGTGAGTTTCCCTCCGATGCCCAAATCGATTCGCTACGGCAGTTCGTAGGCTATCAGCGCATCGAACTCACGCGCGACAGCCTGCTCAAAAAGGCCGACAGCCGCATCATGATCGACTGCGGTGCCATAGCCAAGGGCTACAGCGTCGACTGCGTGGCACGCGTGCTGCGCGAACATGGCGTACGAAACTACATGATCGAAATCGGCGGCGAGGTTGTTACCAAAGGGCGAAATCCCGAAGGATCTCCCTGGAAAATAGGCATCAGTCGCCCCGTCGAGGACGACTCCTCCGAAGCCGGGCTGCAAACTGTGCTCGAACTTGAAAATGCGGCACTGGCCACCAGCGGAAACTACCACAACTTTTACGTGCGCAACGGCAGAAAATATGCCCATACCATCGACCCACGCACCGGTTACCCCGTGGAGCACTCGCTGCTTTCGGCCACTGTCATCGCACCCGACTGTGCCACAGCCGACGCCTACGCCACGGCTTTCATGGTAATGGGACTCGACAAGGCCAAACAGATTTTGGAAAAAAACAAATCGCTGAAAGCCTATCTTATCTTTGCCGACGAACAGGGCAAGCTGAAAACCGAGAGCATCCGCATGCCGCAGTAAGCCTGCCGCATAGTTTGTGGCGTATCCACTTGCAGCCGCCCTCGTGTGCACGCCGGTTACCGTTACACCCATTCTCACTTCAACCTTTCAGCCTCACCTCATCGAATCACCTATTTTCTTTTCTAAGCCATGGATCATGCCTTTTCTAACCGACTTTTGCTGATTCCGCTGTTCCAAGGTTTCAGCCGACTCGACTTTTTAGATATTGTAGAAAAAACGACATTCGATTTCCGTAGCTACAAACCATCGCAAACGGTGGTCCGGCAGGGAGAAGAAAGTCATTCACTCTGCATCATTCTGAAAGGAGAGGTAGAATGTATTACCGACAGCCCCGACCACACCTATAAATTCCACGAACGCATCACCGCCCCCTGTATCGTGCAACCCGAATGCCTGTTTGGTCTGCATAATCGCTACGCCCACAGCTTCAAGGCTATTGGCGAAGTACAAGTGGTCATGCTCAACAAGCAAAGTGTGCGTCATCTGTTAAGTCAGTATCCGGCTTTTCAAATCAATTTTTACAACCTCATCTGCACCTATGCCCAGCATGTTTCGGGCTTGCTTTGCCAAATGCGCCGCACCACCATCGAGGAGCGTTTCCGCACTTTTATGCAGCGTCGCAGCCTGCGCCCGTCGGGGTGCAAGGAACTGCACATTCGCATGGAGGACCTGGCACTCGAACTGGGTACCACGCGCCTGCGTGTTTCGCAAATGCTGGCCGACCTTTCCAAGCGGGCACTCATCAGCCATTCGCGCGGCAGCATTGTGGTTCACGCGCTCGAACTGCTGTAACTTCAGTTCCCGATAGTAAGTAGGTGGTC
>FR901710.1:7340-16808 GCA_000437675.1 Prevotella sp. CAG:891 | reverse complement strand
ATAGGAAGTAAAAGAGGTGGTTCTCTTTGCTAAGGTTGTTCTTTCTACCTTAGCTTTACTCCTTTTTTTGTTTTTATCGAAAAACGTTTAGGACAACATTGCCCCCAACCCTAAACATGCATGGTTCGGTAATACCGCACATGCTTCCTAAAAATAACCCGAAAGACCTGCTTCAACTGAATTTGCGGAAAGGCCAAACGAGGCAATGCTGTAAATTCTTTTAGTGAATGAAATCCGCAGTTGTGATAGGCTGCGGATTTTTTTGCGTAAAAAATCAGATTTTCTTTGAAACGAAATCAGAAGGTTTCAATAAAATTGAGTAAGTTTGTAGCTGCGGTAAAAGGCCCGGAGGCATAGCTGCTTGTGCAACTGCTACATCGGGCTACAGACTGCACGCACTTGCCGCTGCAGCACGACAGCAGCATGCACACCAAACAGCTTACAGACGCAACTGTGTGCCGCACTAATTTTACTCCCATGAACGCTACGAACTTTACGCTAAACTTGCACGGAAAACTCTATCCGCTCAACGAACCTCAGATTATGGGCATCGTGAATGTGACGCCCGACTCTTTCTATGCCGAAAGCCGCACTTTTTCGGAACAGACGATTTGTGATCGCATCGAAAAACTGATGGCCGATGGGGCTGACATGCTCGACATTGGTGCCTACTCGTCAAGATCGGGTGCTGACGACGTTTCGCCCGAAGAAGAAATGAACCGACTGAGAATGGGACTGCGATGCGTACGCAAACTCTTCCCTGATGTGCCGGTGTCGGTCGATACGTTTCGCGCTGATGTGGCGAAAATGGCTGTCGAAGAGGAGGGCGCGGACATCATCAACGACATTGCGGGCGGCATGATGGACCGACAAATGTTTCGCACGGTGGCAAAATTGGGGGTTCCCTACATTCTGATGCACATGCAGGGTACGCCCAAAACCATGCAGTTGGCTCCGCATTACGAAAACGTGCGCCGCGAAGTGATGCTCTACTTTGCAGAACGCATTGACCGCTTGCACCAAATGGGCGCAAAGGATATCATCGTGGACCCGGGCTTTGGCTTTGGCAAAACGATTGAACATAATTACGACCTGATGGCGCACCTTGAGGATTTTCACGAACTGAACCGCCCGGTGCTGGTGGGCATTTCGCGCAAATCGATGATATACAAACTGCTGGGCGGCACGCCGCAAACCTCGCTGAACGGCACAACGGTACTGCACACCGTTTCGCTCGAAAAAGGGGCACACATTCTGCGCGTTCACGATGTGAAGGAGGCCGTCGAGGCTAAGCGCATATTTATGGCCATGCAGCAGTTTAAGTAAAGCTGACTTTGGCTTGACTCCAGTTTTGCACAACCCCATTACTCCACCTTTTTTTACAGCATACGATTATGATAAGCATAGGCTTGAAAGACGTGATCGACATCGTATTGGTGGCTCTGCTACTCTACTACATCTACCGCCTGATGAAGGAATCGAGCTCGGCAAATATTTTTGCGGGCATCATCATGTTCATCGTGGTGTGGATATTCGTGTCGCAAATATTCGAGATGCGACTGCTTGGAGGCATTCTCGACAAAGTGGTCAACGTGGGCTCGCTGGCTCTGATCATTCTTTTTCAAGAGGAAATTCGCCATTTCTTCTCGACCATCGGTGCCCGACCGGGAAGCCGCACAGGTATCCACTTTCTGCTGCGCTTGTTTGGCAAAAAGAACGAGGAGGAACAGGTGCACCGCGAGGACATCATGCCCATCGTGATGTCGTGTCTGAGTATGAGCAAACAAAAGGTGGGTGCGCTGATTGTGATTGAACGCTACGTGGGGCTGAGCGAAATCATCAACTCGGGCGACCAAATCAATGCCAACATTACGCAGCGACTCATTGAAAACATTTTCTTCAAAAACAGTCCGCTGCACGACGGGGCCATGATTATTTCGCACAAACGTATCAAGGCTGCAGGCTGTATCCTGCCGATTGCACACAACACGGACATTCCGAAATCGCTGGGTCTGCGCCACCGCGCGGCTTTGGGTATTTCGCAAAAAAGTGACTGTCTGGCTATCATCGTGTCGGAGGAAACGGGGGGTATCTCGATTGCTGAAAACGGCAACTTCAAACTCCGACTCTCGGCCGAGGAACTGGAAAGCATTCTGTCGAAGGAATGGGAAAGGTAAAAACAGGCTGAAATGGCAGAAAAGACAGAAATTAACGTCAAAACGGGAGGGATATGTGCAGTTAGGCGCAAATAAGGCGATTTATTGAAAAAAAAAGCGTAACTTCGCGCAGTTAAATGTTTGCTTCGGAAAAAGCACACTGCACTTACGGGCAAACTGACCCTGATTACAAACTCACCTACATCTATATTTAATCTCATACAATGGCTAGGAAACGACGCTTAAAAAACATACGACTGCACAGTGAAGGAAACGACATTCTGCGCAATGGCTTGATAGGAATCATTGTGCTCAATGGATTGCTTTACTTTCTGCTAAAGGATGTGTGCCTGCTGCCTTTCTACGTGGTGGCTGCCATCAGCATCACCATATATGCCATTGCAGTCAACTTTTTCCGCTGCCCCATCCGCTTGTTCCAGGAAGATACGGAAGGTACAGTGGTGGCTGCTGCCGACGGTAAAATCGTGGTGATTGAGGAAGTGGAAGAAAATGAATACTTTCATGACCGCCGACTGATGATTTCGATATTCATGTCGGTGACGAACGTGCATGCCAACTGGTTCCCCGTGGAAGGTACGGTGAAAAAGGTGGTGCACCACAATGGTAACTTCTACAAAGCATGGCTGCCTAAGGCTAGCACTGAAAACGAACGCTCGACCGTGGTTATCGAAACTCCTGAAGGACACGAAGTGCTCGTGAGACAGGTGGCTGGCGCCGTGGCTCGACGCATCGTTACTTATGCACGCGAGGGCGAAGAGTGCAACATCGACGAACACATGGGCTTTATCAAGTTCGGTTCGCGCGTCGACGTGTATCTGCCTATCGACAAAACGGAAGTGTTGGTGCACATGGGACAAAAAACCGTGGGTAACCAAACCATCGTGGCCCGACTGAAGTAATTTAACAATGATACAACGAGTGGAGACTGCGTACTGAACTTACCACAGCACGCAGCTCCACTCTTTGGCTTTTAAACCCTCTTTACTCACATCATTTCAATCTGAAAACATCATGAAAAAACACATTCCTAACATACTGACCTGCTGCAACCTGACTTCGGGTTGCCTGGCTGCTTACTTTGCCTTTCAGAACGACTTTCTGATGGCGCTGGTGTTTATTATTATGGGGGCAACCTTCGACTTTTTCGATGGTTTCGCGGCGCGTCTGCTTCATGTGTCGTCGCCTATCGGCAAGGAACTCGATTCGCTGGCCGACGACATTACCTTTGGTTTTGCGCCTTCGGTCATTGTGTTTTCAGCACTTCGTATGCTGGTTTCGCCCGAATATTGCGCGGCCGACTGCCCGCTGAACAACTTTCTGCTGACGCCGTACATTCCTTTTCTGGCTTTTCTCATCGCTTCGTTCTCGGCATTGCGTTTGGCCAAGTTCAATCTGGACGAACGACAGACGTCGTCGTTCATCGGACTGCCCACGCCGGCTAATGCCTTGTTCTGGGCTTCGCTCTGCTTGAGTTTGTATGAATCGAAATGGCTCGAGGGCGAACCCTGGCTCATCTTTGTGCTGATTCCGGGTATCTTGCTTTCGTGCTGGTTGCTCGTGGCAGAAATTCCGATGTTCGCACTCAAATTCAAGAATTTCAGCGTGAAGGATAATGCCTTGCGCTATGGCTTCATTCTGTGCAGCATCGTGCTGCTCACGGGATTGGGCTGGATAGGTTTTGCGGCTGTCATTGTGCTTTATGTACTGACTTCGCTGGCACAAAACATCATTGGCACAAAAATTGCAGATACAGAATAAAAACTGCTCTTGTGACGGCATAGACGCTGACTTTGGCAGTTGACGTGCTGAAACACTGCCATTCATCAACAAGTTTATCTCACACTCACTCCCCTACCGAACATTTAGCTTATGAAATTTTTAGGTTGCTTATTTGTCATCGTATTCGGCGCTATTCTCTTTGCTGTGGGCATGCTTCGCTCGCTTTTCTTTATGCTGTTTGGCAAACGCCCCGGTAACCCCTGGACCACCTTTGGCAACACCATGCGAGGAGGAACCGGCAACCCGTTTGGCGCAAACGGCCGACAGCAAGATTCGTATAACAGCAACCAAACAAATACCGAACAACAAGCAAACGGTGCGCAATACACGTCGGGTAATGCGCATCACGAAGCAAACGGTGCAAACGGTCAACCGCGCCGAAACGGTAAAATCTTCGAAAAGAACGAAGGTAAATATATCGACTTCGAGGAGGTGTGATTGACACACCAACTTGACGCCCAACAACACAAGCGAATGTGCTACTTCAAAGTGGAACATTCGCTTGTGTTGTTTGTATTTCATGACTCATACGCAAAATACTGGGACAAACGCGATTCTGTAGCATAAAGATGTGTGGGATATAGCAGTTGGGCGAGGCAAAAAGTGGGTGATTCGTACGTTTTGATAATTGGCATGAGATAAAATAGTATATCCTGATTTCATTTTTGTGCGAACTTGAAAAACGCTCTGAAATGCCTCTAAATAAAGGCTTTTCAGACTGTTTTTTTCGGTTCAACAATATCGAGGTGCGATATTAGGTGGTTCAAAAATTTGTATTTCGGGGTGACGATGTTGTATCTTTGCTTTGCGAAGTCAGGCGGCACCTCAGCATAGCTCTTGAGAGCAAGCTCTCATAGCTCTGCATTCGGTTTGCACTGACATTGCTTTGCGAAGTCAGGCGGCACCTCAGCATAACTTTTGAAAACAAGTTTTCAAGTTCTGCATTCGGTTTGCACTGACATTGCACTGAATTTAGAGCTGCGGATCTGCTTCATGGATGAAAAAACAGATTTTCCGAATTGATTCATAGTGCGTTCTTTGACATGCTGTTACAAAAGAAAGTAAGGCAGGTAGGCCTGTCTGAAACCCTTGGTGCATCGTTGAGTTATACTACACGATTTTGCGACTAAGCCGCTAAGCATTTAAGTAGGTGTTAAAATAATGTATAACTAATTTCCAACATCTACATTTTCAAAAAAATAGGATTTAAAAGGCTATTTTGAAACATAGCATTTTACAATACAAGCAGCTAAAGGAATAATATTAAAAGAAAGCTGAAAAATACTTGGCTCGGTATATGATTTGCTGTAACTTTGTGGCCATAAAAAAAAGACGAAGTAAAGTGAATAAGGGATGCTATGTCATCGTGTCTGCTGACACGACAACTGGTAATATACAAGGTAAAGCGGCGGACGAGTGCGTTCGTACGCTGTTTTTTCATGTCCGCACATTAGGGGTCCCCTTATTACCCTGATGGAGCGGATTTTTTCGTCTTTACACCTTGCTATTACCGGGCAGAACAACGGTATCTTGACACGCAACAATGTGAAGATGCTCAGGTGTTCGGCGTCGAGACGGGCAGAAGGCTTTTTCTATAAAATCGGACTAACTAACACCTATATATATAAATAGGTACTAAGCACCCCGGTAAAAAAGAAGCGGCCGCTGCGTTGCAAAGCATCCCCAACCATTCACCCACACTTCGGTCTGAGAACAATTAACAACACATATTAATAACCATAACACATTAAAGAGCTATGAACTTTACCTTATTTGTCACTGCATTGCTGACAGGGTTGGCGTTCGTAGGTGTGGTTACGATTTTGGCTAAGCTGATTTCGCCCCGCAGCTACAACGCTCAGAAGGAGGAGGCTTACGAATGTGGTGTGCCTACGCGTGGCCGCTCATGGATGCAGTTCCGCATTGGTTACTACCTGTTTGCCATTCTTTTCCTGATGTTCGACGTTGAAACGATGTTCCTCTTCCCGTGGGCCATCGTAATGCGCTCGTTAGGCCCGGCCGGTTTGGTGAGCGTGCTCTTCTTCCTGTTTATTTTAGTTCTGGGCTTAGCTTACGCCTGGAGGAAAGGAGCGTTGAAATGGCAATGAAAAGAGCAAAAATCAAGTCGATTCCTTACGAGGAATTCAAAGACAACGAAACCTACGAGAAGTTGGTTGAAGAACTCAACGCCGGAGGTGCCAACGTGGTTGTACGCAAACTTGACGACCTGATTGACTGGGGCCGTTCTAACTCTCTCTGGCCGCTTACGTTTGCCACGAGTTGCTGCGGTATCGAGTTCATGGCCGTGTGCGCCGCACGTTACGACATTGCACGCTTCGGTTTCGAGGTGACGCGTAACAGCCCCCGACAGGCTGACGTGATTTTGGTGTGCGGTACCATCACTACGAAAATGGCTCCGGTTCTCCGACGCCTTTACGACCAGATGGCTGACCCGAAATATGTGGTGGCTATCGGCGGTTGCTCTATCTCGGGCGGTCCGTTCACAAAGTCGTATCACGTGGTGAACGGTGTGGACAAAATTATTCCCGTCGACGTGTATGTGCCGGGATGTCCGCCGCGACCGGAATCGTTCCTTTACGGTATGATGCAGCTGCAGCGTATTGTGAAGGTTGAAAACTTCTTCGGTACAACGAACCGCAAACAGAAGGACCCCTTCAAAACGGTGGCCGAAGAAAAAGAAATGGCAATTTATAATCAGGAGGAAAAGGCATGAGCGAAGAACTGAAACCACAAGCACAAAATAACGCGGAGGCAACTACGAATGCCCAAGCGAAGCCTGCGGCTGAGGTGAGCGCTGCCGCTAAACCTGCACCGGCTAAACCCGTTGCCAAACCTGCCGCTCCGGCAAAACCGGCTGTCAACGAACTGAAACCGAAGGTGGTGGCTCCCGCTGAACTGCACGCCGAAATGAAGCGTCTGCACGATGAAGAGGGTATGGACTTGCTCCTGAACCTGACGGGTGTGGACTGGATGGACGATGGCCTGGGCGTAGTTTACCAAGTGGAATCAACCGCTACCGGTAAGCAGGCTTGTGTAAAGGCTGTGGCTGAAAGCCGCGAAAATCCCTGGCTGCCCTCGGTTTGCGACCTTTGGGACATTGCCAATATCTACGAACGCGAAGTTTACGACTTTTACGGCATCATCTTTACGGGACATCCCGATATGCGCCGTATCTTTATGCGTCAGGACTGGGTGGGCTTCCCCTTCCGCAAGGATGACGAAACGGAACAGAACAACCCGCTGCGCATGACGAACGAGCCGCTGACGGACTCAACGTTCGAATATACACTGCAACCCGACGGTACACTGGCTAAAAAGGAAAACTTGATTTTCCAGAAAGATGACTATGTGGTGAACATCGGTCCGCAGCACCCTTCAACGCACGGTGTATTGCACTTCCGTGTGGCTCTCGAGGGTGAAATGATTCGTAAAATCGATCCGAACCTGGGCTACATTCATCGTGCCGTTGAGAAAATCAGCGAACAGATGACGTATCCGCAGACGTTGGCGCTGACCGACCGTCTGGACTACCTGGGTGCTATGCAGAACCGCCACGCGCTGTGTATGTGTATCGAACAGGCTATGGGCGTTGAGGTGAGCGACCGCGTACAGGTGATTCGTACCATCATGGATGAGTTACAGCGTATTGACTCGCACTTGCTCTTCTTTGGCTGTCTCTGCCAGGACTTGGGCGCAACTACGGCATTCCTCTATGCTTTCCGCGACCGCGAACAGGTGCTCGACATCTTCGAGGAAACTTGCGGTGGACGCTTGATTCTGAACTACAATACGATTGGCGGCGTTATGGCCGACATTCACCCGAACTTCGTGAAGCGTGTGAAGGAATTTATTCCTTATATGCGTAAGAACATGAAGGAATATCACGACCTGGTTACGGGAAATATCATTTTCCAAAACCGTACGAAGGGTGTGGGCGTTCTTTCAAAAGAAGATGCCATTTCGTTTGGCTGTACGGGTGGTACGGGCCGCGCCTCGGGCTGGCACAACGACTTGCGTAAGATTCGCCCCTATGCTGCTTACGACCGCGTACAGTTCAACGAGGTGGTACGCACGGAAGGAGACTCGTTTGCCCGCTACATGATTCGCCTCGACGAAATTCTGGAAAGCCTCAACATTATCGAACAACTCATTGATAATATCCCTGAGGGTAACTTCCAGGAAAAGATGAAGCCCATCATCAAACTGCCTGCCGGCACGTTCTTCAGCGAAGTGGAAGGCAGTCGTGGACGCATGGGTGTGTATATCGAAAGTAAGGGCGACAAAACTCCCTACCGTCTGCACTACCGCTCAACGGGCTTGCCCTTGGTGGCTGTGATGGATACGGCTTGCCGCAACAACATGCTGGCTGACCTGATTGCCATCGGTGGTACGGTAGACTACGTTGTACCCGATATTGACCGCTAAAACCGAGTTCATCAAAATTGAAGAACAGGGCAACCGACTTGCTCCTCTTGCTGCTCACTGCTGCCAAGAGTAACCGCTGAAGGCTGCCTTCATGCTTCAAAACTCAAGACGAAAAAAATGTTCGACTTTTCATTAGTAACCACTTGGCTTCACAGCTTCCTGACTCAAACCTGCGGCTTTGCCGAATGGGGTGCCATCCTCACGGAAAGCATTTTGGTGGCGTTAGTCATTATTACGCTGTATGCTGTGTTTGCCATCGCCCTTATCTACATGGAGCGCAAAGTGTGCGCCTTTTTCCAGTGCCGCCTTGGCCCTATGCGTGTAGGTAAATGGGGCTTGCTCCAGGTGTTCAGCGACGTGTTCAAAATGCTGACCAAGGAGATTATCAGTATGCGACAGAGCGACTTGTTCCTGCACAACTTGGCTCCGTTCCTCGTTGTAACGGCTTCAATGATTACTTTCGCCTGTCTGCCTTGGAACAAGGGTGCTCACATCATCGACTTTAATGTGGGTGTGTTCTTCTTCCTGGCTATTTCTTCAATCGGTGTGGTAGGTATTCTGCTGGCCGGCTGGAGTAGTAACAACAAGTATTCGCTCATCGGCGCAATGCGTAGCGGTGCCCAGATTATCAGCTACGAACTCTCAATCGGCATGACCATGCTGGCCATGATTTGCCTTACGGGTACGATGTCGTTCAGCGAAATCTGTCAGGACCAGTATGTTAACGGCTGGAACATTGTGCGTGGTCACGTGCCTGCCGTCATCGCTTTCCTGATTTACCTGGTTGCCGGTAATGCGGAGTGTAACCGTGGCCCGTTCGACTTGCCCGAATGCGAAAGTGAGTTGACCGCAGGTTATCATACCGAATATTCGGGTATGCACTTCGGCTACTATTACTTGGCTGAGTATCTGAACCTCTTTATCTGTGCCGGTATGGCTTCGACCATCTTCTTGGGTGGCTGGGCTCCGCTCCACATTTATGGTCTGGATGCTTTCAACGGTATCATGGATTTAATTCCGGGTGCTGTGTGGTTCATTGGTAAAACCTTCTTTGTGGTGTTCCTGC
>FR901710.1:0-7319 GCA_000437675.1 Prevotella sp. CAG:891 | reverse complement strand
TGTTCCTGCTGATGTGGCTTCGCTGGACTTTCCCGCGCCTGCGTATCGACCACATTCTTTCGCTGGAATGGAAGTATCTCATTCCCTTCAGCATGGTAAACCTCGTGCTCATGGCACTTTGCGTGTCGATGGGCTGGCATTTTTAATCAGGTAAACATAACTCATGGAAGATAAAAGTTACATCGGCGGCGTCGTCAGCGGACTGAAAAGCCTGGGTACGGGCTTGAAAACTACGATGCGCGAATTTTTCACGCCGAAAATTACGGAGCAATACCCCGAAAACCGCGACACGAACGTGATGTTCGATCGCTTCCGCGGTTCGCTCATCATGCCGCACAACGAGCAGAATGAGCACAAATGCGTGGGTTGCGGCCTTTGCCAAATGGCATGTCCGAACGGCACTATCAAAGTGACGAGCGAGTTTTACGAAACAGAAGACGGCAAAAAGAAAAAACGCCTGGTAAAGTATGAATACGACCTGGGCTCTTGCATGTTCTGCCAGCTCTGCACGCGTGCCTGTCCGCACAATGCCATCGCCTTTGACCAAAGCTACGAGAATGCGGTGTTCGACCGTACGAAACTCGTCAGAGTGCTTAACCACGAAGGTTCGAAGGTTCAAGAAAAATAAGAGGGATAAAGGCTTGCCTTGCCGCTACAAATGTTGCACTGCGTCATTCACTCCGCTGTTTGGCTTTGACAAATGGTTGAGAAAGAATGAAATGCAGTAAACAAGCCAATAATTTGTTGCTGACAAAGTAGCACCCCATAAATGAAAATTAAAATTCATGGATTCACAAAATATCATGTTCGTCATCCTGGCGGTACTGATTATGCTTTCGTCGTTTGCTACGGTAATGACTAAAAGCATCATCCGCTCGGCCACCTACCTGCTCTTCGTATTGTTAGGCACAGCAGGTATGTACTTTTTGATGGGCTACACGTTTTTGGGTTCGGTTCAAGTCATGGTTTATGCCGGCGGTATCATCGTGCTCTACGTGTTCTCTATCTTGCTCACTGAGGGAGCCAAGGACGAAACATTCAAACGCAAAATGAAGGATGCCTCGTGGGGCTTTTTGCTCAGCCTGGTAGGCTTTGTTGCGTTTATCAGCATCGTTCTGACGCACAACTTCAAAGCGCAGATTCTGACAGCACCCAGCGAAAAAGCTTATGCCGTCACTACAATCAACTCTATCGGTACCAATATGCTGTCGACCGGCGAAAACGGCTACTTGCTTCCCTTCGAGGCAGTGAGTGTGCTGCTGCTTGCCTGCATCGTCGGTGCGCTGCTGATTGCCCGTAAACGTTAACCACTTAACCGACTAAAAACAATGATTCAAATAGAATATCTTTTGATTGTTTCGGCTGTGATGATGTTTGCCGGCATCTTCGGTTTCCTGACTCGTCGCAGCACCCTGGCCATTCTTTTGTCGGTAGAGCTGATGCTCAATGCCACCGACTTAAACTTTGCCGTGTTCAACCGTATGCTTTATCCCGACGGTTATGAAGGCTATTTCTTTGCACTCTTCTCTATTGCTATTTCGGCTGCTGAAAGTGCCATTGCTATTGCCATCATGATCAACATTTACCGAATGATTAAAAACATTCAGGCAGATGAACTGGAAAAGATGAAGTGGTAAATTGATAAATAGGATTACTCTTAACAATGGATTCAACTATTCTTATTCTTTTGCTGCCATTCTTCTCGTTTATTCTGCTTGGAGTATTCGGAAAATGGTTCAGCCATAAAGCTGCCGGACTCACCGGAACTGCCGTACTGCTGGCTGTAGTTGCCCTGTCGTACTACACCGCCTACGAGTATTTCCTCTGCACTCCGCGTACAGCCGAAGGCGTACTGCCCACGCTGATGCCCTACAACATCAAGTGGCTTCCCTTCTTTGTCGAAGGTTTGAGCTTCGATATGGGTATTATGCTCGACCCCATCTCGGTGATGATGCTCATTGTCATCTCGACAGTTTCGCTCATGGTCCACATTTATTCGTTTGGCTATATGCACGGCGAACGTGGTTTCCAGCGTTACTACGCGTTCCTTAGCTTGTTCACCATGTCGATGTTGGGTCTGGTAGTTGCCACAAATATTTTCCAGATGTATATGTTCTGGGAGTTGGTAGGTGTTTCATCTTACCTTTTGATTGGTTTCTACTACACCTCGCCCGCTGCCATTGCAGCATCGAAGAAGGCATTTATCGTAACCCGTTTTGCCGATATGTTCTTCCTTATCGGTATTTTGATTTACGGTTATTACTGCCGCTCGTTCGGTTTCGAGTTCAATCAGGAAGGCTTTGCACAAGGTGCCATGATGCTTCCCACCGCCCTGTTCCTCATGTTCATTGGTGGTGCCGGTAAGAGTGCCATGTTCCCCCTTCACATCTGGTTGCCCGATGCTATGGAAGGTCCTACGCCTGTATCGGCCTTGATTCACGCTGCTACGATGGTTGTAGCCGGTGTATTCCAGATTGCCCGTCTGTTCCCCTTGTGGATTGAATACGCCCCCGGAACGCTCCACATTGTAGCTTGGGTTGGCGCATTCACCGCCTTCTACGCTGCCGCCGTGGCTTGCTGCCAGAGCGACATCAAGCGCGTGTTGGCCTTCTCAACGATTTCGCAGATTGCCTTTATGATGGTATCACTGGGTGTTTGCACCGAATACACCACCGGTCACGAACACGTAGGTTCACTCGGCTACATGGCTTCGATGTTCCACCTGTTCACCCACGCCATGTTCAAGGCATTGCTCTTCCTCGGCGCCGGTTGCATCATTCACGCAGTTCACAGTAACGAGATGTCGGCCATGGGCGGTTTGCGCAAGTACATGCCCATCACGCACATCACCTTCCTGATTGCCTGTCTGGCTATTTCAGGTATTCCTCCGTTCTCAGGTTTCTTCTCGAAAGATGAAATTCTGACGGCAGCCTTTGCCTACATGCCTGCTATGGGTTGGATTATGACAGCTATTGCCGCCATGACCGCCTTCTATATGTTCCGTCTGTACTACGGTATTTTCTGGGGAACAGAAAATGTGGAACTCCACGCCAAGCACACGCCCCATGAGGCACCGCTGACGATGACCTTCCCCTTGATGTTCTTGTCAGTAGTAACCTGTGTAGCCGGTTTCATCCCCTTCGGTCACTTTGTGAGCGCTGATGGCCGTGCATACGACATTCACCTCGACTGGAACGTAGCCGGCACCTCTATCATCATTGCCGTAGCTTCGATTTTCCTTGCTACCTATATGTACATTGGCAAGCGTCAGCCCAAGGCCGATGCACTGGCCGAAAAGTTCTCTGGTCTTCACCGCTGGGCCTACAAGCGCTTCTATCTTGACGAGGTTTACCAGTTCGTGACCCACCGCATTATCTTTGGCCACGTGTCGAAACCCATTGCCTGGTTCGACCGCCACATTGTTGATGGTTTCTTCGACTTCCTGGCATGGGGCACCCACGCTTTGAGCTTCCGCATCCGCGGTTTCCAGAGCGGTTCTGTTCAGAAGTACGCCTTTGTATTCCTGTTCGGTACCCTTGTTCTGTTGGCAATAATGGCGTTAGCTTAATATTATCACAAAATTACAACAATGAATTTCTTATCATTATTTGTACTCATCCCTTTGGTGATGCTCGTTGGCCTTTGGCTGGCACGCGATGTAAAGGGCGTACGTGGGGTGATGGTAGCAGGTAGTACGGCGCTATTGCTTTTGGCAGTCTATCTGACCATAACCTTCCTGGGCGACCGCGCAGCCGGAGCTACGGATGAGATGCTTTATACGGCCTCGTTCAACTGGATCGAGCCTCTTCACATTAAATACTCCGTAGGTGTCGACGGCATCTCAGTAGCCATGTTGCTGCTTTCCGCCGTAATTGTATTCACCGGCACCTTCGCCTCGTGGCAGCTCAAGCCGCTCACGAAAGAATACTTCCTTTGGTTCACCCTGTTGAGCCTTGGTGTGTTCGGTTTCTTCATCTCGGTCGACATGTTCGCCATGTTCATGTTCTACGAGGTAGCCCTTATCCCCATGTACCTGCTCATTGGTGTTTGGGGTAGCGGCAAGAAGGAATACGCAGCCATGAAGCTGACCCTCATGTTGATGGGTGGTTCAGCCTTCCTCATGTGCGGTATCTTTGGTATCTTCTACGGTGCAGGTGGCAACACGATGAACATCGTTGAAATTGCCAACCACACAGGTGGTGCACACGCCATCGACTTCACACAGCAGTGCATCTGGTTCCCCTTAACGTTTATTGGTTTTGGTGTGCTTGGTGCTTTGTTCCCCTTCCACACCTGGAGCCCCGACGGTCACGCTTCGGCACCTACCGCTGTGTCAATGCTCCACGCCGGTGTGTTGATGAAGCTTGGTGGTTACGGCTGTTTCCGCATTGCCATGTACCTCATGCCTGATGCAGCCAATGAATTAGGCTGGATTTTCCTGATTCTCACCGGTATCTCGGTGGTTTACGGTGCCCTTTCAGCCTGCGTTCAAACCGACTTGAAGTATATCAATGCCTATAGTTCAGTTTCGCACTGCGGCTTGGTATTGTTCGCTATTTTGATGCTCAACGAAACCTCATGTACCGGTGCTGTGCTCCAGATGTTGAGCCACGGTTTGATGACCGCCTTGTTCTTCGCCCTCATCGGTATGATTTACGGCCGTACGCACACCCGCGACATCCGCGAGCTCAACGGTTTGATGCGCATCATGCCTTTCCTTTCTGTAGGTTATATCGTAGCCGGTTTGGCCAACCTCGGTTTGCCGGGCTTCTCGGGCTTCATTGCTGAGATGACCATTTTCGTAGGTTCATTCCAGAATGCCGATACCTTCCACCGCGTACTCACCATCGCAGCCTGCACCAGTATTGTGGTAACGGCCGTTTACATTCTGCGCGTTGTGGGTAAGATACTCTACGGCACCTGCACCAACGAACACCACCTGGCACTCACCGATGCCACCTGGGACGAACGTTTCTCAGTAATCTGCCTGATTTTGGCAGTAGCCGGTTTGGGTATGGCTCCTTTCTGGGTGAGCGATATGATTTCAACCGGTGTGGCACCGATTATCGACCACATTCACTCAGCCTCGGTCACCGTATCGGGTTGTAATCCCTTCCTTTAATCTCATAAACTCAAAGTAAAATGGATTATTCGCAATTCTTATATATGCACGAAGAGTTGTCGCTGTTGGCAGTAATCTTGATTCTGTTCATAGCCGACCTCTTCATGTGTTCAGACAAAAAGAGCGGAAAGGGAGTTTACAACACCTGTCTCCCCGTTGTGTTGCTCGTGGCACACACAGCGCTCAACCTGTTGCCCGCTTGTGGTGCTACAGCAACTGAAGCCTTTGGCGGAATGTACCAGTACACGCCGATGATGACCATTCTGAAGAGTGTGCTGAACGTCGGTACCGTCATTGTGTTCCTCATGGCACACAAATGGATGAGCCGTCCCGAGAATTTGGTAAAGCAAGGCGAGTTCTACATGCTCACCCTCTTCACCCTGCTCGGTATGTACTTCATGATTTCGAGCGGCCACTTCCTGATGTTCTTCATCGGTTTGGAATTGGCTTCAGTGCCCCTCACCGCACTGGTAGCCTTCGACAAAAACCGCTTTGAAAGCGCCGAAGCCGGAGCCAAGTTCATTTTGTTGGCTCTGTTCTCGAGTGCCCTGCTCCTCTACGGCATCTCACTCATCTATGGTGCCTGCGGAACCCTCTACTTCAACGAAATGGGCGGTATGCTCGACGGTTCGCTGCTCACCATCTTCGGTTTGGTACTGTTCATCACCGGTATGGGCTTTAAAATTTCGCTTGTACCCTTCCACCTCTGGACTGCCGACACCTACGAAGGTGCACCCACCGTTGTAACCGGTTACCTCAGCGTCATCTCTAAGGGTTCAGCAGCCTTCGTGCTCCTCACCGTATTCATCAAAGCCTTTGCACAGAGCGACTTGATGTACAGCTGGAACACGGGTATGTACTGGATTATTGTGGCCTCAATTACCATTGCCAACCTCTTCGCCATTCGTCAGAACAATCTGAAACGCTTCATGGCCTTCTCGGCTATTTCGCAAGCAGGTTACCTCGTACTGGCTGTGATGGACGGAACGGCACAGGGTATGACCGCCCTCGTGTTCTACCTTCTGGTTTACATGGTATCGAACCTCGGCGCCTTTGCCGTAATGACCACGGTTGAAGAAAACAGCGGCAAAATCAACATCAGCGATTACGACGGACTTTACCAGTCGAATCCGAAGTTGGCTTTCCTCATGACACTCTGCCTCTTCTCGTTGGCCGGTATTCCCCCGTTTGCCGGATTCTTCTCGAAGTTCTTTGTGTTCATGGCCGCCTTCCACGCTGGTTACCACCTCTTGGTATTCATTGCATTAGTTAACACGGTTATCTCGCTCTACTACTATTTGCTCATCGTCAAGGCCATGTACATCAAGCCCAACGATGCTCCGATAGCCAACTTCAAGAGCGACGGCTACACCCGCGCTGCCTTAGCGCTCTGTACGCTTGGCGTTATAGCCCTGGGTCTGGGTGGTGTATTCTACAACTATATCGACCTTTTCAGCTACGGTATCTAATCGCGCGTTAGCATTCAGCTTTCACGCTGCTCATATTCAAAAGCCCGCCGGAATAATTTCTGGCGGGCTTTTTTTTTGCGCCACAATTACCTGTATAGGAATAGCCTCAGCAGAAATGTGATGCGATAAACACATCTGCGCTCCCGAATCAACCAAGTGGATGCTGAGGGCATAGGGTAAACAGAAGGTGAGGGGTGTGCTGTTAAATGCCCACACCTATAAAACGCTAAATTAGATTAAAATTGAATCAGCTCAAGACTAATGGTTTACAGCCTATTGGAACACGGGGCTGCACCTTGTAGAAATTTACTCCGACTTTGTCAGAATTAGTTCCGAGCTTGTTGAAATTAGTTCCGAGCTTGTTTGAATTAGTTCCGAGCTTGTTTCAAGAATCTCGGAATTACTGATAATCAGCGCGTTCAGAATCTGCAGAAAGTTGGTCGTTAAAACGCAGACTTTGCCCAGAGTTGGGACAACAGGCTGACGACTGAAATTTAGTTTTGTTTCAAGAAGTGTTAAAACCACAAGGCACTGCACGAGCGTTAATCACAGCATGGAAGCCACAGCGCGCGGCTTCTTCTAAAAGCACAAGGGTTATTGTGCCAAAAGGCTAACGAGCTATGTGATTGAGCGCAGAGGGAATGGGTGCGGCACAAGTACGCTGGTGCAAAGTAAAAATACTTTGAAAGTATGGTAAGTAGGTGTTCAAAATTATTTTATATAATTCT
>FR901709.1:3058-4287 GCA_000437675.1 Prevotella sp. CAG:891 | reverse complement strand
CAAATCTTGAAATTCATAAAAGTTCAGACGACTTCACCGCTTCAACCCGTATTTCCGTTGTTTTCTCAAAAAAATAGAACTATGACAAACCATTCTGAACCCAAAGATATGTGGGCATACACCTATGTGAGCAAAGGCCATTTCGAACTGATGCGTAAACCCCGCCCTACCCTTTTAGATGCACACGACGCTATCGTCAAAGTAACCATGAGCAGCATTTGCTCAAGCGACTTGCACATCAAGCATGGCAGTGTACCCCGAGCTGTGCCGGGCATCACCGTGGGACACGAAATGGTGGGCATTGTCGAGGAAGTGGGCACGGCCGTGACGAATGTCAAGGTGGGCGACCGCGTAACGGTGAACGTCGAAACCTTCTGCGGCGAATGCTTTTTTTGCCAACGTGGATTTGTCAACAACTGCACCTCGGAACACGGCGGCTGGGCCTTGGGTTGCCGCATCGATGGCGGACAGGCCGAATATGTGCGCGTGCCCTTAGCCAACCAGGGACTGAACCGCATTCCCGACAGTGTGACCGACGAACAGGCGCTGTTTGTGGGCGACATTCTGGCCACAGGATTCTGGGCTACACGCATTTCGGACATCCGGGCCACCGACTCGGTGCTGATTATCGGTGCCGGCCCCACGGGCATTTGCACCCTGCTATGTGTGATGCTCAAGCAGCCTCAGCAAATTGTGGTGTGCGAAAAGTCGGACGAACGCCGACGCTTCATCGAGCAACACTATCCGCAGGTAAAGGTTTGCACACCCGACGATTGCCGCGAATGGATTGCAGCCCACTGCCCGAACGGAGGAGCAGACGTGGTGATTGAGATGGCCGGGGGACCCAACACTTTCGAACTGGCTTGGCAGTGTGCCCGCCCCAATGCCATCTGCACCATCGTGGCCATGTACGACCGTCCGCAGCTGTTGCCACTGCCCGACATGTATGGCAAGAACCTGACATTCAAAACCGGCGGTGTAGATGGTTGCGACTGCGAGGAAATTCTGCAACTGATTAAGGAGGGTAAAATAGATACTACCCCACTCATCACCCACCGTTTCCCCCTGTGCGAAGCCGAAACTGCCTACAAATTATTCGAGGAAAAGCGCGACGGCGTAATCAAGGTGGCACTACGCAACACTGCTGTTTAGCCCCAAGCTGCATACAGATATTATACAACACGCAAAAAGGCGACCGGAAGATAATTTCCGGTCGCCTTTTTTGCTCC
>FR901709.1:0-3048 GCA_000437675.1 Prevotella sp. CAG:891 | reverse complement strand
ATTTCCGGTCGCCTTTTTTGCTGCCATTTACTTTTTCTTCGGACTCACATTCAGTCGGTACACCACATGGAGCATGGCGTAACGGGGAATAACGTGGTAAATGGTTTCGGTGCGTCCCTGTCCGTTGAGCGAACGGCGAATGTTGCTCAGCTGGCCGAGCATGTCGAAACCATCGAGCATCACAGAGATGCGATTTCCCCAAAAACGCTTGGCTAAGCGGGCGTTCCACACCAGGTCATCGGTGTTCATGGCATCGTCGGTATAACCACGACGGGAGAACACGGTGAAGTCGGTCGAGAAGGAGATGTCGAGGGGCAAATCGGCCTTAAAGGTCAACCCATAGTTAAAGTCGCCGGCATTGATGGTGGCAAAGTCGGTGCGGCGACTGGTAATGTGCGTCCATGTGCCATTGCCCTTGGCTCCCAATTTTATCTTGCCTATGCCATATTCCAATTTCAGTCCTTGCGAAACGTAAAGGTTACGCACCGAGCTGCGGGGGCTTACGCCCGAGGCGGTTTCGTCGGCAAGCGAGATGAGGTCGACATTATGGTTGAACGTGGCTGCCGTGTTACCACTCAGCGTGAAGCGTTTTTGCTTGTCGAGCGGCAAACTGAAGAAACCGCTTCCGCTCAGCAGGTAATTGCCGTTGACATTCTCCGGGCGATACGTGCGTTTGCCCGTTGTGCGGTCATACACATAGCTCATGGTGAGCGCATTTTGCACAATGCTGTACGACAGGTTCAACCCGGCATTCACCGAACGAGGGGTATTGAGATAGGTGTAGTTAGCAGTTGCCATACCCGTCCAGCTCTGCTTCAAATTGCGGTTGCCCACATATACATTGAGCGGATCGCGGCCGTAGGGTTGCAGTATCTCGTAGCTGAAGTCGTGGTACGACGAATTGGCACGCAGCGTAAATTCCAACTCATGATTTTTAATCACATCGTTCGTACCTTCACGCAGTGTGGGCCACATATTGCCCACCGTGAGCACAGGGGCAAAGGTCACTACCGTGCGATGCATCGTGGTGTCGACCACCGAGGGACGCTGATAATCTAACTCGTTGCGCGTAAAGGACACCGGGAGGTCGAGCGTCATGCGCCACCACGAGGGGTAAAACGTTTCTTTATGCAAGTAATAGCCCACAGTGTGTGTGTTGTCGGTCGCCGTGGTCCGGCGGGTATGCTCACCGTCGAGCGTGGTTCGCTGCCAGTCAGCCACTGAGGGAAGTACACCCACCTCATGGGCCGTGCCGGCTCCCCAGCCTTCGAGGGCATCGAGGCGGTAGATGCTGCCGCGTTGCTTCGTCTGCGTGCGTCGGTAACTGTAGTAAGGCTGCATGCGCCAGTTTTTCTGCATCGGCAGGTAGTACGAGGCCTTGCCGTGGAAGTCGGTGGCCTGAAACGGCTGAGTTTCGTATTCGTGACGGTAGTCGGTAGGCTGTCCCGACTGCGGATAGTCGGTTTGCTTTTTGTCAAAAATTCTGTACTTATTGTCAGTCACACGCGCACCGGCCTCAATGATGACGTTGTCCATCGTGTGCGGTATCTTGATGGTAGTCATGGTCGAAAGACCCACATTAAAGGCACGCCCCTTCGTAAGTCCTTCACTATCCGTACGGTAAAGCGTATGGCCCAGCAAGGCGGTGTTGAGGTCGGGACGGAAAAGGCTGTCGAGTGCTCCTTCAGCAATGAACGACGTGGGGAGTACATCGCATACGGCAGCGCGGCTGAAGGCATTGCGTTGCGAACGTTCATAGTAGGCGTCGGGCTGAATGCGCAGACGCACGTTCTGCCATTTAAAGAGCCAGTCGTGCGAGGTGAAGAAGGAGAAACTGTGGTACCGACTGCGCGAGGCTGAAAGGCCGTAAGTGTCGCCGCCGCTCAGGAAATTAACCGACGAAGTGCGGTTGTTGTAGGTATCGTCGTTGTGGCGCACCACGGCACTTCCTTCTAATTTAAAGCGTTTCTGACGGTCGTTGATGAAATAGTCTATGCCTCCGAAGCGTACGGTGGTGAGTCCGTCGCCCACCATTTCGGGGGTCCAGTCGGTGTTCTCGCCGGGTCGACGAAACTCGTTGACATTGTTGAGCGAACCATAGAACGACAGGCGCGAATGGTTGGTAAAGCGCATGCCGAAGAGTTTGGCAAGGTAACGTTCGGCAGTGCCTCCGCCGGCTTCGACATTGCCAATCCAACCGATAGAGTATTGCTTTTTCAGTTTGATGTCCATCACCATTTGCTTATCGCCGGCACTCTGCCCCAGCATTTCAGAAAGGGCACCGTCTTTTTTATACACCTGCACGTCTTTTACCATGTAAGTGGGCAGGTTGTCGAGCATAATCTGATTGTTTCCCTTGAAAAAGTCCTCGCCGTTGAGCAGCAAACTTTCCACCTGTTTGCCATTGACCAGAATGCGGCCATCGCTCTTCAGTTCTACCCCGGGGAGCTGACGTATCAGGGCATCGAGCATGGAGCCTTCCTGCAGTTGGAAGGCATCGGCATTGAATACAAGGGTATCGCCCTTGCTGTAAAATTTCACCTTGGTAGCCGTCACCGTGGCTTCACCAAGTTTGCGTTCCTTGGGCGTGCGGTGCAGGTTGACCGCTGGTAGCCGTAATGTTGGCTGACGCTTGTAAAGGCGGGGTACGGTATATACAATCTCTTTCGTGTCATACCCTTCCTTTGAAAAACGGAGAATGTATCCCTTTGCAGCATATTTCTGCCCTTCCATGGGAATGGGAACGGCCCATCCACCTGGTTCTTCATAGAAACTCACATTGGGTTCTATGACATAGCTAAATAGCAGCGAGTCTGTATAGGAAAACATTTCAACCTTCGCGCCATAGAGTTTTTCGCGCGTCAGGTTGTCTTGAACGTAGCCAACCAGCATAAAATCTGACTTTTCAAGCACCCCCTTTCCCCAGCTTTGGGCAAAGGTGGGAAGATGAAAAAGGAAACTGAGTAACAGCAGAATGAGAGCGGATTTATTTTTCATAGAAAGTATTTAATTGTAAATCATATATGCCCAGTTGTGCATAAGTAGGTG
>FR901708.1 GCA_000437675.1 Prevotella sp. CAG:891 | reverse complement strand
GCAGTCAATACGAGGGTTTTACCATGATACCGATGATAGACGACTTCAAACAGCGCTTTACGCTTGGAGATGATTTTGTGGTCGTTGCCGATTCTGGCTTGATGAATAAGAACAACGTGAAACTGCTACAACAAGCCGGATACAAGTACATCTTGGGTGCACGTATAAAAAACGAAAGCAGCGATGTCAAGCAATGGATTCTCTCATTGGACAAAGGGGACAATGTCAGCCATGAACTCAAGCGGTCCAACGGTGAACGTCTTATCGTCAGCTATTCCGAAAAGCGGGCAAAGAAGGATGCCTACAATCGTGCCCGAGGCATCTCACGACTGAGGAAAGCCTACAAGAGTGGACACGTCGCCAAGCAGCAGGTAAACCGCAGAGGTTACAACAAATTCCTTGAAATTAGCAAGGATATTGATGTAAGTATAAGCGAGGAGAAAATCGCCGAGGACTGCAAATGGGATGGATTAAAAGGGTATATCACCAATACCGACCTTGATACAGAACGTGTAATAAACCAATACCACGGGCTATGGGTGGTAGAACGTGCCTTCCGTATCTCAAAAGGAACTTTGGAAATGCGACCGATGTTCCATTTTACAGAAAGAAGGATAGAAGCACATATTTGTATCTGCTTCATCGCCTATAAAGTATATAAGGAATTAGAGAGACTTATAGCAATCAACAAAATAGGAATGAGTGTTGACCATGTGCTTGATATCGCCAAAACAATCACGACAATAAGGATAAGGATGCCAGAGAATGGGACGTTCTTCACAAAAACATTGTTCCTAACCGATAAACACCGTACTATCATGTCACTTTTCGACCTATCAAAAGACCAATTTAAATTTGGGTGGCGCATTGACGAAGTCAGGACGAAAAACTCCGAAACGCTTGATAATGAAGTATTTCGGAGTTTTGCAGGTGGTGCCACCAGGAATTGTAACTTTTAAGCTATAACCCTGGTAATCAACACCTCATATCTTTTGAATCGTGGAAGAACCACTGAATCAGCCATAGGCTATCATTCACCAATTTACAATCGTTTGCATAATCATCTCAATGACTATGCAAAGTTAATCAATCGCTTTGATTTTTGCAAGCAAAAGAATCATTATCCTTTTGCCGGCAGTTCAGCAGATATGCAAGCTGTTTTTCCATATCGTTTAAAGCAATGGTGTCATATATAAGGGCAGGTACACAATGCCTTCTTCTTCCTTCACGTCCTTGTCGTGAAGGACATAGGGTGTGGCCAGCTGGGGACCGTACTTGGCTATGCACTTTCTCAATGAAGTCAGCGTATAGCGTTTTCCCGATTTCACTTCTATGGGGGATATGTTGTGCCGACTGGTCGTGACAGGCTTGGCTGTCAGAAAATCGATTTCCATACGGTCATCTGCCGATGTCCGGGAACTGCTGCTGAAGAAATAGAGCCTGTGTCCTGCTGTTCGGAGCATCTGTGCCACGATGTTTTCAACCAGCATCCCTTCGTTCACTTCCAGCTTGTCGAACATCAGTTTCCGGTAAAGGTCCGCACTTACAATCCCCCGTTCATCAAAGGCATGGCTGATGAGCAGTCCGGTATCACCCATGTAACACTTCAGCGTTGTACGTTCTTCATTCAACTTCAACCCGATACTTGGCTCTGTCGAATTATAGCAGCAGTTGATGATCTTGGCATCACTCAGCCAAAAGAAAGCCTGCGAATAATCCCGCATGCGGGCTTCGCTCTGCAGTGCAGACAGGAGAAACTTCTTTTCATGCTTCTGCAGTTGTCCCGGAATTTCCTCAAAGATGGCGGCAACCTTGGTTTTCTGGTTGTCCGCATATTTGCGGATGTCATTGCGGTAAAGAGCCAATATGTCGCGTTTCACTTCATCTACCTTATCAAAATCCCGTGTTTCCACATATTTGGAAACGGCCTGCGGCATCCCCCCGACAATCAGATATTGCCGGAAATAATCCATGGCCCGGCGGTGGAAAGTGCCCATCGGAAGCCGTCTTTCAAACTGCATCCGGATATAAGGCATCAGCATTTCGTCACCCATGGCCCATAGGAACTCCTCAAAATCCATCGGAAACATTTCGATGGCATGCTCCTCCGATGGCAGCATGATGTCCTTTACATTCTTCTTGATGGAGATAAGGGAACCAGTCTCGATGTAGTCATACCGCCTGTCGGCTACCAGATGCTTGATGGCAGCACGGGCACGGGGGCAGAACTGCACTTCATCGAATATAATCAGGGAGGCTGCTTCCCCGTCCGGCATTTGCCGTGGGGTAAGTCTCTGCTTGAAATATAGCTCCAGGTTCATGAAAAGCATGTCAAGGTCATCCATATAGAGGTTGAAGAACTCCATCACCTGAGGATTCACCTTGCTGAAGTCCACCAGGATATAGGATGTATATTCCTTGCGTGCAAACTCTTCAACGATGTAGCTTTTTCCGATACGTCTGGCTCCCTCTATCAGAAGGGCGGTATCACCTTTGTGGTTCTGCTTCCAATCCAGCAGTCTGTTGTATATCTTTCTTTTCATAATTCACGTATTCAAGATTAGTGTTTTATACATATTGCACAAATTCAAGATTAATATATCTGCAAATATACACATTTTCTGCAGAAAAGAAGCACAAAATTGTATAAGAGTCAAGAAGCGGACACGGGAATTTAGAAGATACGTGAGGTTGGCGCTTTGGTCTATGCAGAGCAGAGGGAACTGAAATCCCTGTCTTATTTCGGGAACTGCATGTAGCAGGTACTGTTTAATGGTGAAGTACGAATATTTTCACTGTTTCGTTAGGGTATCGGAGAATATAAGGATAGCCGTCTATTTTGAAATAGCTATGCGTCACGTCGGTCGCAGTTTATCCCTGTAATCATTCAACAATCTCTCCGGATGTTTGACGCTGCATTCTTTTTCGGGAGAATTTTTATGGCAGAGCCATAAGCGAAAATTCTCCCGAAAAGAATCCAAATGCAGCTGGCAAACGGGGGAGGGATTACCTTTGATGGAAGGGATAGCTGACATAACCATAATTTACAGACTGAATGTGTCCACCTCTTACATGACAATTTGAGTAAAGGTATCCTTGATACATAGTCACCCCAAAAGTATACTGTGAGCAAGCTAAAGCGTGCTTAAAATTATCTTTCGTTTATCGTAATTTACTTTCAAAAGAACATGCATATTTTCCCAAACTGTTTGTTGAACGAGAATTTCAGTTTATATTTGCTTTCAGAATCAAATTGATAAACTTATGAATGGGAAAATTACGGTAGCGGGCATTGGACCAGAATGCTTTGAAGACCTTACACCTGCTGTTCAAACTGCACTGCATCAAGCCAATGCAGTAGTAGGATATAGCTACTACTTCCAATTTGTCCAACCTTATATGAATCCGGGCGCCATTTCTATTGATACCGGAATGAATAGTGAAGTGGCTCGTGCCGAACAGGCATTTCTGTTGACCGAAATCGGTCAGCACGTGTGTGTTCTGTGTGATTTCCTTGAGCGATTTACCCACTCCCTAGGAACGTAACGTACAAAGAACTGATGGATAATTTGTTTCACAAGTCCATTATCATGGTGAATACGTTATATCTTGTATAGGCAAAAAGTGCATTTAGATGATGAATATCTATAGCTTTCCTTACTTGATTTTTGAACAAATCGAAATAATTTTAGCTAATCGAATACAATATGATAGATGTTTTAATAATAGACGACGAAGATCCGATTCGCAACCTGCTGGCTCGCATAGTTGAATTGGAAGGCTACCAAGTTTCTAAGGCTGCAGATTGCCGTTCATCCTTGGATTTGTTGAAAACCCATCACTTTGAAGTAGTTCTTTGTGACGTATTCCTCCCGGATGGCAACGGAGTAGATTTTATTTTTGACATACACCGGATGCAGCCCGATGCAGCGGTCATCCTACTTACCGCTCATGGGAATATTGCCGATGGTGTACAAGCCATCAAAAACGGGGCATTTGATTACATTACCAAGGGAGATGATAACCGCAAAATTATTCCTACCATCAGCCGTGCCATAGAAGAGAGTGAAAAGAAAAAAGGGAAGAATGACGCTCCTCTAACATATTCTTTTCAGTCTATCATCGGCCAGTCAGAGTGTTTGCAACATGCAATCAGTCTGGCTCAAAAAGTAGCCAAGACCGATGTCCCGGTTTTACTGACCGGAGAGACAGGAACAGGCAAGGAAGTGTTTGCCCATGCCATTCATACAGCCAGCACCCGATCACAGTATCCTATCGTGGAAATTAACTGTTCGGCTTTCAGTAAGGATTTGTTGGAAAGTGAATTGTTTGGCTACAAGGCCGGTGCCTTTACCGGTGCAGTTAAGGATAAGAAAGGATTATTTGAAATCGCCAATCATGGTACTATATTCTTGGACGAAATTGGAGAGATGGCCTTTGAATTGCAAGCCCGTCTGCTGCGCGTTTTAGAAACAGGAGAATACATCAAACTCGGAGACACGAAGCGAACTCAAGTAGATGTACGCATCATTTCAGCTACTAACCGTCATTTAAAGGAAGAGATAGAGAAAGGAGGATTCCGGGAAGACCTTTTTTTCCGTTTGTCAGTCTTTCAAATTCACCTGCCGGCTCTTCGGGAGAGAAAAGGAGACATCGAGAGTTTAGCCCGCATGTTTCTGCAGCGTTATGCTGCTAAGTTCAACAAACACATTGAAGATATAGATCCGGATGCCTTGCTTACCCTTCAGCAGGCAGAATGGAAAGGCAATGTGCGCGAATTGCGCAATGTCATTGAAAGAAGTGCCATCATCTGCGACAACCAGATAACCCTGGAAGACCTTCCCATTGAACTTCTGCATCATCCATGCTCACGCAATGACGATAAGGGGGATGAGTTTGAATTGGCAGCTATTGAACGAAAGCATATTCTCAAAGTACTCCAGCATACCCATGGAAACAAGACAGAAACAGCTCGTCTACTGAAAATCGGTCTTGCCACTTTATACCGAAAAATAGACTCCTACGGCATCCAATAACATAAAACATCCGTTTCTTTACCATTTCATTTTAAGAGAGCGACCTTCTCATTCTGAGAGGGCCGCTCTTTTGCTTTATAGTCAGTTGAATTTTTTTTATAGCTGATACACAGTCTGTTTGTTCTTGATTTTTTTTCTTGGCACATCCCTTGCCTATATAATGCCATCATGTATAACTCATAATAATTGTAATAACTAAAATGAAAAGAAAATGAACGAAATGATTGGAATCGCCATCTGTGTAGCCAGCGGATTGGCCTGTTTTAAACTGTTTATGAAGTGTATTGATTGGTTCGACAACCTATAAAAAGAGAAAGGTATGTATACAGCATTGTTTATCGTAGGTATTATCTTGTTCGGCTATCTTGCTTATGTCTTGGTTAAGCCGGAAAAATTCTAAAAAAAGAAATTATGAATACAGAAATAATAGGTATAGTAGCCCAAGTGGTATTGATGGTCGTTCTCAGCTATCCGCTGGGGAAATACATCGCTCGTGTATATCAAGGAAAAAAGGTTTGGACAGATTTCATGAAGCCGATAGAAGGATGGATTTTCCGTCTTTCGGGCATTCATCCCGATGAAGAAATGAACTGGAAGCAATTCTTGAGAGCACTACTCACCGTGAATCTGTTTTGGTTCATTTGGGGCATGGTGCTGCTTACCTTGCAAGGTTGGTTGCCTCTGAATCCGGATGGCAATTTGGCACAAAGTGCTCACCAGGCTTTCAACACCTGCATTTCGTTTATGGTAAACTGCAACGAACAGCACTACAGTGGAGAAAGCAACTTAACCTATTTTACTCAGCTCTTCGTTATTATGCTGTTCCAATTCCTAACTGCTGCTACCGGTATGGCTGCCATGGCAGGAGTCATGAAAGCTTTAGGAGAAAAGACCACACAAACTATCGGTAATTTTTGGAAATTTTTGGTACTTAGCTGTACCCGTATTCTTCTTCCGTTGTCTTTAGTTGTCGGCTTTATTCTAATTACGCAAGGTATTCCCATGGGATTTGACGGAAAAATGGAAGTAACCACCCTGGAAGGTGAAACCCAATATGTGTCACAAGGTCCGGCAGCTGCCATTATCCCCATCAAACAGTTGGGTACCAACGGCGGAGGCTATTTCGGAGTTAACTCTTCCCATCCCTTGGAAAATCCGACCTATTTATCCAATATGATAGAATGCTGGTCCATCTTGATTATTCCTATGGCTATGGCTTTTGCATTCGGATTTTATGTGAACCGGAAAAAATTGGGATACAGCATCTATGGAGTTATGTTGGTAGCCTTTCTGATTGGAGTCTGTGTCAATGTATCACAAGAGATGGGAGGTAATCCACGTATTGATGCCATGGGAATTGCACAAGAAAATGGCTCAATGGAAGGAAAAGAAATACGTTTGGGGTCCGGTGCCACCGGATTGTGGAGTGTTGTGACCACCGTAACCTCCAATGGGTCTGTCAACGGGATGCACGACTCTACCCTGCCTCTTTCGGGGATGATAGAAATGCTGAACATGCAGATTAATACGTGGTTCGGTGGTGTCGGCGTAGGCTGGATGAATTACTTTACGTTCCTCATCATCGCTGTATTTATAAGCGGGTTGATGGTAGGCCGGACTCCTGAATTCATGGGACACAAGGTGGAAGCCCGCGAAATGAAAATCGCTTCTATCGTAGCGCTGCTGCATCCGTTTGTCATTCTGGTCGGAACGGCCCTGGCTGCCTATCTGTATGTTCATGCCCCTGCTTTTGTGGCGAGCGAAGGCGGATGGCTCAACAATCCTGGTTCCCATGGATTGGGAGAAATGCTTTATGAGTTTACCTCTTGTGCGGCCAATAACGGATCTGGATTCGAAGGCTTGGGTGACAATACCTGGTTCTGGAATTTTTCCTGCGGCATTGTGCTGATCCTGAGCCGTTTCATTCCGATTATCGGCCAGGTAGCTTTGGCCGGACTGCTGGCTCAGAAAAGATACATTCCTGAAAGTGCTGGTACGCTGAAAACCGATACGGTGACCTTTGCCGTCATGACTTTTGCTGTCATCTTTATTGTAGCAGCCTTGTCTTTCTTCCCGGCACAGGCCCTGACCACCCTGACGGAACATTTTTCTCTCTAATTACAACTGATTAATAGCAAGAAAATATGAATACTAAAAATAAAAACAACTCCTTGTTTCAGAAAGACCAGTTGAAAGCCAGTCTCAAACAGTCTTTCGTTAAACTGAATCCACGACTGATGGTGAAAAACCCTATTATGTTCACAGTGGAAATCGCCACCTTTTTCATGCTGCCGGTGACCGTCTATTCAGCGGTAAGCGATGCACAGGGCTCGGTAATCTATAACTTCAGCGTTTTTGTCATTCTTTTTCTGACCTTGCTTTTTGCCAACTTTGCGGAAGCCATTGCCGAAGCACGGGGCAAGGCTCAGGCTGACAGCCTGCGCAAGACTCGTGAGGAAACACCTGCCAAGCGAGTCACAGATGGAAAGCTGGAGTCTGTAAGCAGTTCCCAACTGAAGAAAGGCGATGTCTTTGAGTGTGAAGCAGGGGATGTCATTCCTGCAGATGGTGAAATCATAGAAGGTCTGGCCTCCATCGATGAAAGTGCGATTACGGGAGAATCTGCTCCGGTTATCCGTGAAGCCGGCGGAGATAAAAGTTCGGTAACTGGAGGTACAAAAGTGCTCTCAGATCGGATTCGGGTGGTGGTTACCACACAGCCCGGAGAGAGTTTCCTCGACAAGATGATTGCATTGGTCGAAGGGGCTAGCCGGCAGAAAACGCCGAATGAGATTGCACTGACCATCCTGCTGGCTGTATTCACACTTGTCTTTCTGGTGGTGTGCATTACGCTGAAGCCGATGGCCGACTATTCCGGCACTACCATTACGATAGCCGCTTTCTTGTCTCTCTTTGTCTGTCTGATTCCTACCACCATCGGCGGACTGCTTTCCGCCATCGGAATTGCAGGTATGGACCGCGCACTGCGTGCCAATGTCATCACCAAATCCGGAAAAGCCGTTGAGACAGCAGGAGATGTGGATACACTTTTACTGGACAAGACGGGTACCATCACTATCGGAAACCGTAAGGCTACAGCCTTCCATCCGGTCAAAGAGATTCCTCTGCACCGTTTTGTGGAAATATGCATGCTCTCTTCCGTAGCCGATGACACTCCGGAAGGTAAATCCATCATCGAATTGGGACGCGAACAGGGTATCCGCATGCATACGCTCCAGACGGAAGGGGCCCACATGATCCAGTTTACAGCGGAAACCAAATGCTCCGGCATAGACCTGAAAGACGGTACCCAAATTCGTAAAGGGGCTTTTGATGCCATCCGCAGCCTGACGCAGGCAGCCGGTCATGACTTCCCCCGAGAAACGGAAGATGCTATTCGAAACATATCAGGCAACGGAGGTACTCCTTTGGTGGTCTGTGTCAATCAGCAAGTAGCCGGTGTCATTGAATTGCAGGACATTATCAAACCAGGTATAGAAGAGCGATTTGAACGCTTGCGAAAAATGGGTGTCAAAACAGTGATGGTAACGGGAGACAATCCCTTGACGGCACAATACATTGCCCAAAAAGCGGGTGTGGATGACTTCATCGCCGAAGCCAAGCCGGAAGACAAGATGAATTACATCCGTCGGGAACAGGCGGCCGGCAAGCTGGTGGCCATGATGGGTGACGGTACAAACGATGCTCCGGCTTTGGCACAGGCCAACGTAGGGGTAGCCATGAACAGCGGTACACAGGCGGCAAAAGAGGCCGGCAACATGGTTGATCTGGATAATGACCCGACTAAACTGATCGAAATCGTAGAGATAGGAAAGCAGCTGTTGATGACCCGAGGTACACTGACCACCTTTTCCATCGCTAACGATGTGGCAAAATACTTTGCCATCATTCCGGCCTTGTTCATGGTTTCTGTTCCTCAATTGGGTGCCCTTAACATCATGGGGCTTCACAGTCCGGAAAGTGCCATCCTGTCTGCCGTCATCTTCAATGCGCTCATCATTCCTGCGCTGATACCCCTGGCGCTGAAAGGAGTTGCCTACAAGCCGATCGGTGCCAGTGCTCTGCTTCGTCGAAACCTGCTTATCTATGGGGTAGGCGGTTTGATAGCTCCTTTTGTGGGTATCAAGCTGATTGATCTGCTCGTTGGACTATTTGTCTAACCTATCTTTCATGATAACTTATTCAAATCATTTTAAATTGACTCGTAAAAATATTCATTATGAAGAATCTTATAAAATCAATCAAACTCACTCTTGTTTTTTGTGTGTTTTTGTCCGTATGTTATGTGCTGGTCCTGTGGGCGTATGCCCAGTTCGCTGCGCCGGGTGAGGGTGGCAATGTCGAAACCGTTAGCCTGAACGGAAAAGTAGTGGGGGTCGCCAACGTCGGACAGCGGTTTACCCAAGATATTTATTTTTGGGGACGACCTTCCTGTGCCGGTGACGGTTACGACGGCACCAGCTCGGCCGGCAGCAACAAAGGGGTAACCAATGAAAGCTATCTGAAAGAGGTCGAGGCCCGGATAGACACCTTTTTGCTGCACCATCCGTACCTGAAACGTGCGGAGGTGCCTGCAGAAATGGTAACGGCCAGTGCCTCCGGATTGGATCCTGACATCACACCGGCCTGTGCCTATGTGCAGATAAAACGGGTGGCTACTGCCAGAGGATGGAGCGAAGAAGAAGTGAAAGCACTGGTGGAAAGCCATATCGAAAGACCGCTTTTCGGCATTTTCGGGCCTTCCAAAATCAATGTGTTGAAACTGAATGTTGCTTTAGATGAACATAAGAAATAACCTTTAATCCGTTTGTACCATGTATGCTTTTATCAAAAAAAATCTGCTGCTCATAGGAGCAGTGGCTTGTTTATATCCTTTACAAGTTTCTGCACAAAACAAACTATCCGTCCATGCCAAGGCGGATTTCGTATCTGACTATATCTGGCGCGGAGCCGATCAGCAGTCCGGCTGTTCGGTACAGCCTTCTCTCACGCTGGGCTATGCTGGTTTTTCTCTCAATATTTGGGGTAGCCAGTCACTCACCAAATGGGAAGAAGGAGGTGCCAAAGAATGGGATATCAACCTCGGATATACCTACCGGAATTTTACAGTCACCCTATCCGACTACTGGTGGAGCGGTATCAACCAGCCTTATGGCCATTACAAAAACAGCCATTATTTCGAGGGCACTCTGGCTTACTGCTTTGGCGATACTTTTCCGCTATCCCTTTCATGGAGTACCATGTTTGCCGGGGCAGACAAGAATGAGAAGGGTAATCTGCAGGCATCCACTTATCTTTCGGCCTCCTATGTATTCCGGCTGCCTGCTGACATAGTGATGACTCCAGCTGTTGGTTTTACTCCTTGGAAGGGAATGTATCATAGGAAAGCGGCTTTCACGGATTTATCTCTGAAAGTTTCCAAGGAAGTATCGTTGTCAAACCATTTGGCAATCCCCTTATTTGTTCAAGCTATCGTATCACCGGTATATGACCGAACTTACCTGGTAGCAGGAATCGGCATTGGATTTTAACATTTCCACCACCTTGTACTCTTATAGACAGTGGAAAGGAAAGACTTGTTTTCTCAAAATGAAAAGGTTTCTTCTCAGATTGAGAAAACAGTTTGCCTTTTCATTCCTCTTTTATATCTTCATAGCTGCTGATTTTCAAGTGATAATGAAAGATCTGGAACAATGGCACAGTCCTTGTTTCTCATGTAATAAAATAAAAGAACAATGGAAGAATGGTATCAAAGCAATAAAGTTTCTTTTCAGAGAAACAGGGACTGTATGGTCAACTATCGACATGTTTCATATGCATTAGGCGTGCTTGTACTGGTAGAAGCGGGTCTTTTCGCACTTTGTGCAGCTATCTCCTTTTACTACCAGGAAGAGGAATATATTCACTTTTTGCAGACTCTGCTAATTAATGTGGTATTGGGTGGGCTGATGCTGTTGGTGGGCAAAAGAAATGAGGTCTCTATCAATCGGCGCGATGGCTACTGCATTGTCTGTTTATCGTGGTTACTGTTTTCGGCACTGGGCATGCTGCCTTTTCTGTTTAGTGGACATATCACTTCCGTAGCCGATGCCTTTTTTGAAACCATGTCCGGATTTACCACTACTGGGGCCACGATACTGGATCATATCGAATCCCTCCCTCACGGACTGCTCTTTTGGAGAAGTCTGACCCAATGGATTGGTGGGCTTGGCATCGTTCTTTTCACCATTGCCCTGCTGCCGCTTTTCTCGGGCAGCAGCCAGCAACTCTTTCTATCAGAAGCAACCGGAGTTACCCATGACAAGATTCATCCCAAAATCAAGGTAATGGCTCGGTGGTTATGGATTATTTATATCGGACTGACAGCAACGGAAACGCTCCTGCTCGTAGGAGGAAATATGGACTGGTTTGATGCTATTTGTCATGCCTTTTCTACGACAGCCACCGGTGGTTTTTCCACTAAGCAGGCAAGTGTAGCCTATTGGAATTCGCCCTATATTGAATACGTGATTTCCGTTTTTATGATTCTGTCCGGTGTCAATTTCTCACTTTATTATGTGGCCGCCATGCGCGGCAATTTCCGTAACTTATGGAAAGACGAAGAATTACGCTGGTTCCTGAAGTCTGTCGGCATTCTTACTTTGCTCATTACCGCTGCCCTGTTCTTGAATGACTACTACAACCTGGAGACCTCTTTCCGTAAAGCCCTGTTTCAGGTAGCTACTGCTCATACGTCCTGTGGATTTGCTACGGATGATTACAACCTTTGGCCGCCTTTCACCTGGATGCTGCTGATTTTCGCCATGATTTCGGGCGGATGCACCGGTTCCACCAGCGGAGGGGTCAAAAACATGCGCTTGCTCATCATGGCCCGCAACATCCGGAATCAGTTCAAACAGATGCTTCATCCCCGTGCCGTTTTACCTGTACGTGTAAATGGCATTTGTGTACCCGTACAGACTTCCGCTACGGTATATACGTTCTTTGTCACGTATTTGATTTGCATCTTTGTAGGGTGGATATTGTTGATGGGCTGCGGGGTGGGACTGACCGAATCCATGAGTACCGTCATATCTGCCATAGGCAATGTAGGTCCCGGACTGGGTGCTTTCGGACCTGCTTTCTCTTGGGCAGCCCTTCCTGATGCTGCCAAGTGGATTCTTTCTGCACTGATGCTCATCGGACGTTTGGAGATTTTCGGTATCCTGCTGCTGTTCTATCGGGGATATTGGAAAGAAAAGTAACTGAACCTACCTTTTTGAGAATGATGTCGGGAATTTTCCTGATTGTTAACTCGGGAAGTTTGTAAGAATATCAACAGAAACAAGCATAGTATGAAGGATAGAAAAGATAGAGAAGAAAACGCAAAGCATTTTCTCCAGCTGATACGGCGTTCACAGCGGGGTGTATTCAAGGTCTATATTGGCATGATAGCCGGTGTTGGGAAGACATACCGGATGCTACAGGAGGCACATGAGATGCTGGACAACGGCATCAACGTGCAGATAGGATATGTAGAAACCCACGGACGCGTCGCTACCGAGGAGTTGCTGGCCGGACTGCCGGTCATTCCACGGAAGAAAATCTATTATAAAGGGAAGGAACTGGAAGAGATGGATCTGGATGCCATTCTGCTGCTACGTCCAGAACTGGTCGTAGTGGATGAACTGGCGCATACCAATGTGGAAGGCAGCCGCCACGAAAAACGTTGGCAGGATGTCATGGAACTATTGGAAGCTGGTATCAATGTCATCACTGCCGTCAACATCCAACACATCGAAAGTCTCAATGAGGAGGTCAAGGGAATTGCTGGCATCGAGGTGAAGGAACGGATTCCGGACAAGGTACTCGAAGAAGCGGATGAGGTGGTGAATATCGATCTGACAGCTGAAGAGCTGATCAACCGTCTGAAAGCCGGAAAAATATACCGCAAAGAAAAAGTCCAGACTGCCTTGAACCATTTCTTCAAGACGGAAAACATACTTCAGCTGCGCGAGCTGGCTTTAAAAGAGGTGGCCTTCCGGGTGGAGCGGAAAGTGGAGAATGAGCTTGTTACCGTAGAGAAGGGGGTGCACCGCGAGCGATTTCTGGTATGCATCAGCAGCAATGAAAAGACACCGAGAAGGCTCATCCGCCGTACTGCCAGGCTGGCCACTCGATACGATACGGATTTTTTGGTTCTCTATGTGCAGACCCCAGCCGAACATCCGGACCGCATTCCGTTGGCTACCCAGCGCCATTTGCTGAATCACTTCAAATTAGCGGCGGAGCTGGGCGGTGAACTGATACAGCGGGCTTCACCGGATGTCATAGATACTATCCAAGCGGTGTGCAAAGAGCGTCAGGTCACGACGCTGTGCATCGGACAACCGGCTTTCACCTATGTATCTACCTTGGTTCATCTGAAACGGTACAGGTCTTTTTTGAGATTTCTCTCGGATGAGAACATTAAATTGATTATCTTTCCGCAGTAATAACCCTAAACAGATTGTTTTATGAATATCAAGACAAAACTGACGTTGAATATCGGTGTACTGGTAGCCATGATTGTGCTACTGGTTTCATTGTCTATCGTCAACCTGCAAATTCTGACCGCCACCGAACCGACCAGCCCAGCGGCTGGTCCCGGTCTGCAACGGGCATTGGTTTGGGTTTCAATCATCGGAGGCATTTGCATTGTTTGCGGCTTTTGGATGTTGAAACAGTTGCCGGCCTCCATCAACAAGCCCATTAAAGAGATTACGGATGGCATTAAGGAGATTGCTAACCACAACTACGAGCAGCGGTTGAATCTGGAAAGCAAAGAGTTTGAAGAAGTGTCCAATAACTTCAACCGGATGGCCAAACGATTGGCTGACTATCATTCCAGCACACTGGCTGAAATAAAGGCGGCCAAGAATTACATGGAAACCATTATCAACAGCGTAAAGGAACCCATCATCGGACTTGACAATGCGATGACCATCCTTTTCATCAACGATGAAGCCCTCAGCATCCTCAACCTGCAGCGAGAAGAAATATTGCTGAAATCGGCTCAGGAGATAGCCCTGCGCAATGATCTTCTCCGTAGATTGCTCCGTGGATTGCAGGATGCCTTTGATGAAAAGAGCACCGCTAAAAACGAGCCGCTGAAAATCTATGCCGACAATAAAGAAAGCTATTTTCAGATGAAGTGTATGAAGACCGGAAGAGAAGGTACGTCTCAAAAGGAAGGATATGTGATTCTCTTAAAAAATATCACAGAATTCAAGGAATTGGATTCTGCCAAAACCACCTTCATCTCGACCATCTCTCACGAACTAAAGACACCGATTTCAGCCATTCTGATGAGTCTTCAGTTGCTGGAAGACAGCCGCGTGGGGTCTCTCAATGATGAACAGCAAGAACTGGCGCAAAGCATTCAGGACAATAGTGACCGGTTGTTGAGCATCACCAGCGAACTGCTCAACATGACTCAGGTGGAATCAGGTAAACTGCAACTGAAACCGCGTGTCACTAAGCCTATCGAACTGATTGAATATGCAATCAAGGCGAACCGGGTGCAGGCCGAGAAGTTTAACATTCAGGTGGAAGTACAGTATCCAGATGAGAAGATTGGCAAACTGTTCGTTGACAGTGAAAAGATTGCCTGGGTGCTGACGAACCTACTTTCCAACGCTATCCGGTATTCAGCAGAAAACGGGCGTATTATCATCGGTGCGCGGAAAACAAAGGACAACTGGATAGAAATGTTCGTACGTGATTTTGGAAAAGGCATCGATCCCCGTTATCATCAGAGTATCTTCGATCATTATTTCCGAGTGCCAGGTACTAAGGTACAGGGCAGTGGATTAGGACTTTCTATTTCTAAGGACTTTGTCGAAGCCCATGGAGGCACACTGACCGTAGAAAGCGAGATTGGAAAAGGCAGTTGTTTTACGTTGCGCTTTAAAGGATAACGATATACGTTATTTCACTAAGTAGTAGAAATCTTTATGATTTATCCCTGCCTTATCTTTTTGCTACCTATTGGCAGAATTGAATTATAAAAGATTCATATTTAAAAGTTGTGCATATTGTTGACATTTAGTGAATTAAAGGTGACCGAACTTTTAATAGACAAATATCGTATGCACAACTTATATGCAATATTTGCCAGGATTATCGGGCAGATTAGCGCACTTACAATCCTCCAATATATTAACTACAGAAATGAAAAGCCTATTGGCAGAGTTAAATATGCGCTATTTTAATTCCGCCAACAGGTTTTTTGCTTTATTTTTTTAGTTGTTTTTGACTCCCCATAGGCTTTTCCGACTTTGGAGGAAAGCCTTCGACCGTGAGGGAAGCAGGTTGGTTTTTGTCGGTCAGAAGACTTTCTGTCGGACAAAGACACAACTTGCTCTGTTCGCTTGAACAGAGAATCCACCTCCGGCGGATTGCTGCGCGACGTTTGCAGCATGCTGTGGCCCATTGGAGTATTTTTCTGTTTTTATCATGGGGCGTTTTTGGGGAAACTTGAGCTTTTTCCTTCTATTCAAAGATAACAGGCGATTTGATTAAGGGTATATCGTGGCTCAAAAAGGCTTTATTTCGATTATAGTACTCCATTCTTTTACATTTTGCTTAAATGCAATAACATAATGAGGCACTAACGCATCCATATAACATTGTACTAACGTAATGATGAGGGCATAAATGCGGGATTTACTGGAAATGGCTGCCGCATGTGAGAAAAGGGATAGTGGAATGGACGGTGATTACTTCCCTTAGCTTAGCATCGTTTCGGTTGGGAGGCTTTCCTGCCACCATTCTGTAGCATGTCATAAAGCAAGGGGCATCCGACATGCTGCTGTTCGCTACGGATGCCCCTTGTCTCCTTGTCCTCAAATGCTTTGGAAGTTCTATCTGTAGATCGGATTGGAGAGCAGTATCTTGTAGTACAGGACACCGTCACCCTCATAAGGATGGGGGCTTCACCGTTTTTCAGCAGTTTGGTTTTCAGAATGAAAAACAGGATGTTCATTGTGCCTTGTTTCATCTTCGTCTCTTTTAAATGTTGTACATTCGGTTGACTTGCCAAACATGAATGGGAACAGGCAAAGGCGTTTTTCCTTTGCTGTTTGGGCATTCGATGGGATGCACAAAATTACTATTTTGGCTTCCGGGATGATACAGGCAAAACATTGATGTTTAGTGAAGTATGAAACAATCGGTGGTTTTTGATGCGGCTGAAAAAAAACACCGAATCAGCCATGTGTTATCTGCTTACAATTTCGCTTTTTGGCATGCAGACAGCAAATAAAAATCCGCTGAAACGACTGTGTTTCAGCGGATTTCCTAATCTTTCATTTTCTAAAGGTGGTGCCACCAGGAATTGTACTTTATTTACAAGTGGCTGTATATCATCACTTTTCAGAAAAGGAAAAAGGGTAATCTCCTCCTATTGCTCCACCTTGAATTTGCGCTGTTCTGCGCATCGTTGCATGGTGGTTTCCTGTTGCAAAGGTAGTGAATTACTTGGAACTACTATCATTTCTGTCTTTTAATTTCTTGATTTCCTTATCAAAATCGCTTTCAAGCAGTTCCATTTCACGTTTGCGGTAGATTTCAAACTCCTTTTCTGCCTTCTCAACCGCTTGCTTATGCGAAATGTTCCCCTTGCCAATTAAGACCTTTCGTTTGTGAGCGATAATCTGATTGTCAAGTGCCTCTATCCAATCTTTCATGGTCATGGGATTCATTTCTAATGCTTGGAACTCTGCAAAGTCCAAGAAGCCGGATACAAGCAAGTTCAAACGTTGAAGTTCAATCTCCGACAGATAGTTCTTGGCAATCTTCACGTCATCCTTGGTCACATAGTTACCCTTGAAGTTCGTCATGCCCACAAATGGCTTTTCATTGTCCACGCGATTGTAGATAACTTCCGCAGCCGTATTCTCGTGAACGGCATAATGCAATTTGTTCTGTACAGTGGCAAAAAACATCTTTGTCATCTCATCGCGTGGGTCATAGTCCGTGGCAGTTGCATAAATATCTGTAACCTGTTGATAGAAGTTGCGTTCACTACTACGAATATCCCTGATGCGTTGCAGCAACTCACGAAAATACCGATTACCGCCTTGCTTTAACCGCTCATCATCCATCGCAAATCCTTTCTGGATATACTCATGAAGCCGTTGGGTGGCCCAACGGCGAAAGCGAGTCGCCACCTGAGACTGGACACGATAGCCCAAAGCGATGACCATGTCAAGGTTGTAGTGCAGAACACTGCGCTGCACTTGACGTTTACCCTCTTGCCGAACTGTCAAGAAATCCTTTACAGTTAGATTTGGATCTAATTCTCCATCACTTAATATATTGTCTATGTGCTGACTGATATTCTGTTTCGTCGTACAGTATATTTCTGCCAACTGATTTTGTGTCAGCCACAAATCTTCATCAGCAAAACGCACAGACACACGAGTAATCTCGTCATCGTCCTGATAGAGTATTATTTTATTTTCTTCTGCCATATTTTTATCTTTTCTAAACTGTAGCAAATGTAAAACACTGATATGTTATCTCTTTTTGAAGATAAATAAGAAATCTATGAACTTAACATAATTGACTATGCTTGCTAAGTG
>FR901707.1:33395-42565 GCA_000437675.1 Prevotella sp. CAG:891 | reverse complement strand
CCTGCCCTACTTTCTGTTGTATCAATATGTCAAAGAACGAAGCATGAATAAAAACCAGTAAATATGTTTTTTCATCAAATAGGTTGAAGCAACCATACTTTATTTACCTGCAATGTCAGTGCCAACCAAAGGCAGAGCGACGAAAGTCAGTGCAAACCGTAGGTAAAGATACAACATGAACACCCCGAAATCCAAATTTTTTCTGCACCTGATATCGCACCTCGATTTTTTTGAAACGCTAAAATCCGCCCTACACCCCCTTTATTTACGGGCATTCCAGAACGATTTTCAAGCACCTAAAAAAGTGAAATCGGGATATGCCTTTTTATATATCATTCCGACTATCAAAACGGACGTATAGGTCAAATTGCAGGATATTTGGAAACTACTTTTTCTCTATAGGTCAAAAAAACAGGTGACGGGAATCACCGTAGTAATTCCGCGCCACCTGTTAGGGGGAGTTTAGCAAGCTAAACGGCTGAACTTAGTCGGCCAATTTGGCTTTGATGAACTCGCGGTTGAGGCGAGCAATGTTGGCAATCGATTCGTTCTTGGGGCAAACAGCCTCGCAAGCACGGGTGTTCGTACAGTTACCGAATCCGAGTTCGTCCATCTTGGCAACCATAGCCTTGGCACGCTTAGCAGCTTCGGGACGACCTTGGGGCAGAAGGGCAAACTGGCTAACCTTTGAGCTGACGAAGAGCATGGCCGAACCATTCTTACATGCAGCTACGCAGGCACCGCAACCAATACAAGTGGCGCAGTCCATAGCTTCGTCGGCATCCTGCTTGGGGATGAGGATGGCATTGGCATCCTGGGGAGCACCCGTACGAACGCTGATGTAACCACCGGCAGCCTGGATTTTATCGAAAGCTGAACGGTCAACCATGCAGTCCTTGATTACAGGGAATGCAGCTGAACGCCAGGGTTCAACGGTGATAACGTCGCCATCGTTGAAGCGACGCATATAGAGCTGGCAAGTGGTAGCTCCGGTTTCGGTTTTGCCGTGAGGCGTACCGTTGATGTAGAGCGAACACATACCGCAGATACCTTCGCGGCAGTCGTGGTCGAATACGAAAGGTTCTTTGCCTTCTTCAATCAACTCTTCGTTGAGGATGTCAAGCATTTCGAGGAACGAGGTGTCATCGGGAATGTTGTGCATCTCGCGTGAATCGAAGTGACCCGCATCCTGAGGACCATTCTGCTTCCAGTACTTAATAGTAAAGCTTATATTTTTAGCCATTTTGGATTGTCGTTTAAAGATGTTCTTGTTTCGGCATACATTGAAAGTGGTTGCCCCGATTGCTTGAAGTGGCTATCGGGTGCAACGCACTGTCATGCTTTAATGCCTATTAGTTTTTATAGTTACGGGTCTTAACCTCGATAGCCTCATACTTGAGGGGTTCCTGATACTTCACGGGATCCTTGTCCTCGCCCTGATATTCCCAGCACGAAACGTAGAAGCAGTTCTGGTCGTCGCGCTTAGCTTCACCTTCTTCAGTCTGGTGTTCTTCGCGGAAGTGACCACCGCATGATTCTTCGCGGTTGAGAGCGTCGATAGCGATGAGCTGACCCATGGTGATGAAGTCGTTGAGGCGGAGAGCCTTGTCGAGTTCGACGTTCACACCGGTGAGTTCGGGGATAAAGAGGTTGGTTTCGAATTCCTTACGGATTTCCTTGAGTTTAACCAAAGCGGTTTCAAGTCCCTTCTTGTTACGAGCCATACCTACGTACTCCCACATTACGTGACCGAGTTCCTTGTGGATGCTGTCAACAGACTTCTTACCCTTGATGCTCATGAGGTGGTTGATACGCTCCTGAACAGCCTTTTCAGTAGCTACGAATTCGGGCATATCGATTGAGAAGCGGGGAACCGTAATCTGGTCAGAGAGGTAGTTCTGAATGGTGTAAGGCAACACGAAGTAACCATCGGCCAAGCCCTGCATCAAAGCAGAAGCACCGAGGCGGTTAGCACCGTGGTCAGAGAAGTTACATTCACCGATTGCGAAGAGACCGGGGATGTTGGTTGAAAGTTCGTAGTCAACCCACAGACCACCCATGGTGTAGTGGATGGCAGGATAAATCATCATGGGGTTGTAGTACTTCACGCCATTGATTTCCTTAGCCAATTCACCGGGGTTCACGTCGGTAATTTCTTCGTACATATCGAAGAGGTTGCCGTAGCGCTGGAGTACTACGTCAACGCCGAGGCGGCCGATAGCTTCAGAGAAGTCGAGGAATACAGCCAAACCGGTGTTGTTTACGCCGAAGCCTGCATCGCAACGTTCTTTGGCAGCGCGGCTGGCCACGTCACGGGGAACGAGGTTACCGAAGGCGGGATAGCGGCGTTCCAAGTAGTAGTCGCGATCTTCTTCAGGAATATCGCTACCCTTGATTTCGCCCTTCTGCAAGCGAACGGCATCTTCCTTCTTTTTGGGCACCCAGATACGACCGTCGTTACGGAGCGATTCAGACATAAGCGTGAGCTTCGACTGCTTGTCGCCGTGAACGGGGATACAAGTGGGGTGAATCTGTACGTAAGCGGGGTTAGCGAAGTAAGCACCCTTACGGTAAGCAGCAATGGCAGCAGAGCAGTTGCAACCCATTGCGTTCGTTGAAAGGAAGTAAGCATTACCATAACCACCGGTTGCCAATACCACAGCGTGAGCGGCAAAGCGTTCGAGCTTACCGTTAACGAGGTTACGGGCAATGATACCACGAGCGCGGCCGTCGATGATTACAACGTCCTGCATTTCGTAGCGGCAGTAAAGCTGTACGGTGCCGGCGTGAACCTGGCACATCAGGGCCGAGTAAGCACCGAGCAAGAGCTGCTGACCGGTTTGACCCTTTGCGTAGAACGTACGGCTTACCTGTACACCACCGAATGAACGGTTAGCCAAAAGGCCGCCGTATTCGCGAGCGAAGGGAACACCCTGAGCCACGCACTGGTCGATGATGTTGGCGCTCACTTCAGCCAAACGATAAACGTTAGCTTCACGAGCACGGTAGTCGCCACCCTTCACGGTGTCGTAGAAAAGGCGGTAAACTGAGTCACCGTCGTTCTGATAGTTCTTTGCAGCATTGATACCACCCTGTGCAGCGATAGAGTGAGCACGACGGGGTGAGTCCTGAATGCAGAAGTTGAGCACTTTGAAGCCCATTTCGCCCAAAGAAGCGGCAGCTGAAGCACCGGCCAGACCGGTACCTACAACGATGATGTCGAGCTTACGCTTGTTGGCGGGGTTCACCAGTTTCTGGTGAGCTTTATAGTTGGTCCATTTTTCAGAAATAGGACCTTCAGGTATTTTGGAATCGATAGTAGCCATGAGTGGAAAATGTATTAAGAGGTGTGGTTTTGTTTGGGGGAGTCACCGGGGTGAAAGCCAAATGCGGCATCTGCGCCCAAGACTGCAGAACCGGGCCTTTGCCTGTGTGAGCTACAGCCTGCAAGGCAAACGGTACCAGCCGGCAACATTCCCAGGGGAAATATCTTAGCAAGTTGCAGCGCAGCAACCACCGCAGAATGCGAAGTAGAGAGCTACAGCTACGAAGATAAGCATCAGCAAGGTTACGTAAATAGTGCCGATCATGCGCCAGCGATTGAACCAGATCTTACCATTCCAACCGAGCGTCTGGAATGCACTCCAGAAACCGTGAGTCATGTGGAACCAGATAGCTACGAACCAGATGAGGTAGAGCACGGTGTAGATGGGGTTAGAGAAGGTGTAGGCAATCATGCTGTAACCGTCGCAAGCATCGGTAACCTCGTTGATGAAAGGCATACCGCCATTAACCAACTCGGCAAACATCATGTTATACCAGAAGTTGAAGAGGTGGAGCAACAAACCAAGTACTACGATAACACCGAGTACAAACATGTTCTGCGATGCCCACTCAACCTTTTCAGGACGTGAAGACACAGCGTAACGGTTGTTGCCACGAGCCTTACGGTTTTGAAGCGTAAGGATAATCGCATAGATAAAGTGGATGGCTACAAGTGCACCGAGGCCAATGGTTGCTGCTACAGCATACCAGTTAGCACCAAGCATCTCGCATACCATGTTATAGCCTTCTTTCGAGAAAAGGGCTACCAGGTTCATGCAACCATGAAACGTGAGGAACAGGATAAGCGCAATGCCGGTTACCGACATGATTACCTTCCGTCCGATGGATGAGTTAGTTAACCACATAGAGTTGATTTGAATTAAGTTTGTATTTAGATTATTAGTATTTTCTGAGGTTACAACAAACATTGCCCACACCCGCCTTTACGATAAAGACAGGCTCATTTTTCCCTATAAATGAGGAGCAGGGGCATTCTTTCTGCAAAATTAAAGTTTTTTGTTTGTCCTCGCAAATTTAATGCACATTTTATGAACTTGCAGCCTCTTTATTTTTCGCCGTCGGGGGTTAAGTAGGTGTTCCTAATTAGTCCTTGCGTGCATAATTCGAAATATTGCGGCGCGCAAACAGGAAACTGCGGCGCGGGCCTTGTACTTCGCCTTTATCGCCTTTGTTTTCTTCGGGATAGGCAATGCGGGTGTGGTACACCGTTTTCAGGCTTTCAACCAGTACACGCTTGGCATCGGCAATGTCGCGGAAGGTGATGGGGCATTCCTTAAAGAAGCCGGCATTCACTTGTCCGTCGACAATGCGGTCAACGAGTTCGGTGATGCTTTCTTCCGAAAAGTTTTTGAGCGAGCGCGAGGTGGCTTCCACAGCGTCGCACATCATGAGTATGGCCTGTTCGCGGGTGAACGGGTTGGGTCCGGGATAGGTAAAGAGCTTTTCGTTCGGTTCTTCCTCGGGGTGCTTGTTTTTCCACTGAATGTAGAAGTACTTGGTTTGCGAGCAGCCGTGGTGCGTCACGATAAAGTCGCGGATTACCTTCGGGAGGTGGTACTTTTCGGCCAGACGCATACCCTCGGTCACGTGGCTGATGATGATTTGCGCCGAGCGTTCCTCGGTCAGTTCATCGTGTGGGTTCATGCCGTTCTGGTTTTCGGTAAAGAAGGCTGGATTGAGCATTTTGCCAATGTCGTGATAGAGTGCGCCCGTACGCACCAGCTGGGGCTTTGCACCGATTTTGTCGGCCACTTCGGCAGCCAGGTTGGCCACTTGCAGCGAATGCACAAAGGTGCCCTGCGCCACTTTCGACATGCGGCGCAGCACATTGTTGTTCGTGTTCGAGAGTTCAACGAGGGTGACGCTCGAAGTAAAGCCAAAGAGTTTTTCGATGAGGTAAAGCAGCGGATAGGCAAAGAGCAGCAGCACCCCGTTGACCGCCAAGCTGACGTACATGCCGGTGTCGAGGTGATGAAAGTCGATGCCTTGCGAAAGGTCGAAGCCCAGCATCACAAACGAACTGGCTGTAAACACGGCCAGCGCCACGCGCATCAGCTGCGAACGCTCGGTAAGGTCCTTCAGTGCATACACGGCGGGGTAAGGTCCTTCGGTCCATACACGGCGGTCATGCCGGCTACCGACTGTATGACCACAAACTCGTAGTTCGAGTGCAGGGCAAACGACGACAGGATGATGGAGCTAACCATAGCCATGAAGGCCGAGCGCGAGTCCATGAATATGCGCACAAACATGGGCACCATGGCAAAAGGCAGCATATACACGTTGAAGAACTTGTGGTCGACCATGATGTAGGTCAGCAGCGGGAAAAGGGCAATGAGCGTCGAGAGCAGCAGAATGGTGTGGGGCGAATGTAGGTAGTCGCGCCTGAAAAGGTTCAGGTAAATAACGAACAAAATGATGATGCTGAACACAAAGATTACCTGTCCGAGGATGATGCCCCACATGCCTTCGGAACTGTCGTTACGGCGCAAAGTTTCCTTTTCGTACGATTGCAAAATTTTAAACTGGTCGGCCGAGATGATTTCGCCCCGGTCGATGATGCGCTGTCCGCTCTGCACCATGCCCGAAGCGGGCGATACCGAGGCCAGCACGTCCTCGCGGGCGGCACGGGTTTTCACCGAGTCGACCGTCAGGTTGGGTTCCAGATACTTGTTGATGTTGCAGCGTGCCATCATGCGCCGCGGATACCTGAAAGTGTCGGCATGCACAATGTATTCGTAGGCCGAACGGGTGGAGTAAAGTTCCGAGAGGGTATGCGTTTCGGCTTCCGTGCCGTCGATAACCTTGATGCCCGGCACAATGTCCTTGGCCATTTGTGCCAATTCGTCGGAATTGACGATACCGGCCTCGTAAACCGAGGCAAGCAGCTGTTCGATGTGGTTCAGATAGCTTACGGGCACACCGGGATAGGCTCCGTTCAGGTAGTCAGAGCGGAACGCCATAATCTGGTGTCGGGCCTTTTGGGCATCGGCCACGAAAAAGGGGTGAAAGTCCTTCATGGCGCTGTCGCGTTCAGACTGCACCTCCTCTTGTGTTTTGTAAATCGGGAAGTCGTAGGTGGCAATGAGCGAATTGTAGCGCCAGGGGCGTCCTTGTTCGTATTCATAGCCGAATTTCGTTTCGCGCGGAAGAAAGTAAACCAGCAACGAAACCACCAGAACCAATGTGCCGGCCAGCGTCAGCCAGCTTTCAAGTTTTGATTTCCGGTGCATGTTCTCGGTAGGCATATTCATAAAAAAACTGAGAATGATGGAATTATCGGGTGAATCAGGGCATTTCGCGTCGCAGCGGATAGTCGCCCCTTAATTTTTCGAAGCATTCCGGGTGAGTTCGCAGTGCCTCGGCGTCGCGCGTTGGGTCGTAAAGGCGCAACTCCTCGGCCAGCAGCCGGCCCTGTCCCTCGGGGTAATAGGCAAAGCCTTCGGGCAACGGGGGTGGAACAACCGATTCAAAGGCATCGGTGGGCAGGTCGAAGTGTCGGGCCACGGCCTGCAACGCCATGCGCGTGCCGTTGGCCTTACCGTCGGCACTGTAGCCGGCGATGTGGGGGGTGCCGATAAATACTTTTTGCAGCAGTTCGCGGTCGATATGGGGTTCGTTCTCCCAAGTGTCGATAACAGCTGTGCGCACCCGTCCGCTGTCGATGGCTCGTTTCAGCGCCTCGGTGTCGATGGCTTCGCCGCGGCTCGTGTTGATAATCACGGGGCAGCGTTGCAGGCTGTCGAACCATGCTTCCGAAGCCATGTGGTAAGTGGCGTGTGGTTGCGGAGCGTGGGTCAGAGGGGTGTGAAAGGTAATGATGTCGCAGCGGCGTGCCAACTCGTCGAACGGTGTAAAGGCTGCCTGCCCTTCGCGTTCTGCGCGTGGAGGGTCGCAAAGCAGAATTTGCTCGAAACCCATGGCCGCAGCGCGCTTGGCCACACTTTTACCCACATGGCCCACTCCGACAATGCCTAGGGTCAGACCGGCAAATGCGTTGCGTTCGGGGCGTCGGATGTCGACGGGGGCAGTCAGCGGTGTGGGGCGCCGGGTTTCGCTCCAGCAGCCGTGGGCGGCAAGCAGCAAGCAGGCTGCTTCGACGTATTGCGCCACACTGGTGGCGTTGCAGCCGGGGCAGTTGCTCCACGCAATGTGGGCATGGTGCATAAAGTCGGTATCGATGTGGTCATAGCCAATGGTGGCTGTTGCCACAAAGCGCACGGCCGACCCTGCGAGCAGGGCTTCGTTGCAGTGTGTGCGTGTACGGATAATCAGGGCGTCGGCATCGCGCACGTCGGCAGCAGTGATGTCGGCTCCGGTCAGATAGACGGTTTCGCCTAACTGTTCGGCAAAGCCGCGTATAAAGGGAATTTTCGAATCAATTACGAGTTTCATTGTGCCTTTTATATAATTCCGCCGGACGCACCGATTTGTGTTCGGCAAATGGGTATATCCCGAACCGCGACAGCCACACTGTTTCGCGATTCGGGATTATTGTTGTGCAAGTATCTTAAACAAGCAAAACAGCGTAGCACCGCCATTCTGCTTATGCTTGTAGCTTATTTCAGTTTGGCATCCTGCGGATTGCGCAATCCGCGTGCGCCGGTCAGGAAGGCCTTGGCCGTGCCGAAGTTCAGGTTCATGTCCAGGCGCACGGGCAAGTGGTTCTTGTCGTCGGTGATGTAGAAGGTGACAATGTCTTTTTCCTTGCCATCTTCCTTTTCAACGAACGAGAACACGAGGCAGCGGTAAGTGGTGTTCGAGTTTTCCATCTGGAATTTCTTTTTACCGCGATACACAATGCTCTTCCACTCGCAGCTTTTGCCGTCGGCCATGAGGAAACTGATGCGGTGCCCCACTTTCATGTTCGTAGCGTCGAACGAACGGGCACGCAAGAGCATACTGATCATGTCGAACGCGCAATACTTACTGGTGTGGTTGCTGAATTTTGCCGGATTATTGTCGCGTTGATAGCGCATTTTCACCGCGCTCTGTCCGTTGGGGTAAGAATACCACACCTCGTTTTTGCGGTAAGTATCGCCCTCGAACGCCTTTTTGGCATAATACTTCGGCACCAGGTCAAGTCCGGTGTAAGCCATGAGCGTGTCGCGCATCACGAATATTTTGTCGGCGCGTTTCGAACCTCGCGTAATCAGGTACGAGCGATAGGCCGGCTGACCGCCGTAGGTGGTTTGCGTCGTATTCATCGAAGCGGTACCCACTTTAATCCAAACGAATTTCCAGTTAAAGTAGAGGTCGTATATCAGGGTTTCACCGCTTTTAAAGGCAAAGTTGGGTGCTGAGCACTGAGCTTGGGCCGCCATTCCCGTAACCAGGAACAGGAACAAGAAAATCAACTTTTTCATTGTACTATTATTTATTGTGTGTATCGAAAAAAACAGGAAAGGAGTTACGCCGTTCCGAACACGCACTTTAGGCAAGGCTCACCCCCTTACTTACAGCAGCTGTTCTGCGCGCTCCCTTCATCACAGATTCGGGTGCTAAGATACATTTTTCGAACAAAAATAGCGACTATTCAGTAATTATTCAAGCTATTTGTCCGAAAAAAACGGCATCCATCGGTTAAATCGCCGAATGCAGGGTGAAAAGTTAAGCAGGTAGTCGGCTTATGGGGCTGACTACCTGCTCTGCGTTTTTACAGGAAAACCTTGCCTGCGCCATGAGGCCGGCTGTTTACTTCGTTTTTTTGGCATCGAAGAGATACGTAAGTGACATCCAGAAATAGTGATGACGGCTTGAGTACCAGCTTTCGCTGCGCGAGTAGTTGTCGACGTAGCCTAAGTAGTTTTTATCGCGGTTCAGCA
>FR901707.1:23988-33371 GCA_000437675.1 Prevotella sp. CAG:891 | reverse complement strand
CGGTTCAGCAGGTCGTTGAAGCCCGCTTTCAGCACGGCCTTGTTGCGCAGGAATTTGTATTCGGCGCTGACGTTCCACAGCGGAACGAGGCGGTCGAGTTCGGGCGTGTCGTAGCCCGAAAAGCCCTGTAGGCGGAAGTCGGTTTTGAAGGCAAAGCTGCGCCAGCGGTATTCGCCGGTCAGGTAGGCATTGTAGCGCATGGTTTGATCGACGGCCGATTCGTAGGCGTTGTTGTCGTAGCGCGTCAGGGAGTAGTTACCGCCCAGGGTCACGTTAAAGGCATCAGTGCGGTAAGTAACGTAGGCCGATTCCGTCAGGTTGTAGCTCCGTTGGCGGTTGAGCAGGGGGCGCGGCATGTTTTCGGTTTGCTGCAGGTAGGAGTAGTCGGTGGCAAAACGCAGTCCCAGGTCGTTCGAAAACTCCCATGCCTCCTTGAAATACTGCGTGTAGTTGCTGCTCAGATTCCAGCCCTCGCCGCCGCGAATGTTGATGGTTTGGGAGTGGTAGGCACCGGTTTGCGTGTTGTACTGAATGAGGCTCGACAGCGGGTCGACCTTTTTGTAGTAGCTCAGGTTCAACTTCACCACCTGCTGATGCTTGGGCAAATTGGCACGCAGACCCACCGACGCGTTGTGTGTGCCCAAACGGCGCAGGTTCGGGTTACCCTCGCTCGTGTGCAGCGGATTGTTGTCGTCGTAGTAGGCCAGAGTGCTCAACAGCGAGGGTTCCCATTCGTTGTACGAGTACGAGGCGTCGAACACAGCCGTCTTCGTAGGCTTGAAGGTGAGGTTCAGGTTCGGATGCACCAACCAGTAGCGACGCGAGGCAAGGGTGTCGAGGCGGCCGCGGTCGTAGTCGCTCTGTTCGTGGTTGTAAATCACCGAAACGGCGGGTTTGATGCGCCATTTACCCAAGTTCACTTCGAGGTTCACGTTCATTTCGTGGCTGGCATTTTGCTGTTCGTCGCGGTAGGAGTTTGCCTTGTCGAGCACGTCGCGCAGCAATTCCTCGGGCACGGGGCGCGTGGGGTCGTAGCCGCCGGTGAGCAGGTGCAGGTCGAAGAGGTTGAGCGTCGAGGTTCCGTAGTGGTAGTTCGAGCGGTAGGCAGCCGCAAACTGCACGTTTTTGCCCCACCATTGGCGGAAGTTGGCCGAAAGGTCGAAGCGGTGATAGTGTTCGGGTTTGCGTCCCATCTGGTGTTCGCGCACGTCGGGCTGCGCGTCGGTGAAGTAGTCGAAGTAGCGGTCGGTAAACGAGTTTTCGCGCTGTTCGTAATAATTGTAGTTTGCCGACAAATCAATCGAAGCCTTGCGTTTCAGTTGTCGGCTGTAACTGGCCGAAAATTTACCGTTGAACACATCGGTTTCCGAGGCAAAATCGTCGAGCGTGCGTACCGTGGTGATGGGCAGCAGCGCCAGACTGTCGGGGTGGCTGAACAAGGCATTGAGCGGATTTTTGAACAAGTCGTAAGGATTGGCCGTAAACACCCCTTCGCGCAAGCTTTTGGTATACCGTTTTTTTTCGAAAGCCCCCTCGGCCTTGATTTTGATGAGCGTCATTGTGTCGGTGCGCAGTTCGGCCTGGAAGTTTCCTTTGGGGCGGAAGGAGTGGTTCCACGAGTGTCGGAGGTTGTGCGTAAAGGTGCGGTCGGTACCCGGCCGGAAAACCTCGGTGGCCGATCCGGAGTCGTCCCAACTATCGTTGTGCGGCAGGTTTACGTCGACGGTCACGAAGTTGTCGAGCGTGCGCCCGCCCTGTTTGCGTTCCCAGGCGTGTTTGTAGGCCACGGCCCCCATCTGCTGTTTGCCGTTGCCCAAGCCTCCGCCGCGAGTATATCCCCAGAAGCCGCGGTCGTGTAGAAAGCTGTTGTTGTTGCCCACGTTGGCCGACACCAGGAAGGGGTCGTGTGTCGAAAGGTAGGTAGCGTCGCCGCGCACCTTGTATTTGTCCTTTGTTTCGTAGACCGTTTCCGCCTCGCCATACCAGCGTTCCAGAAATCCCGGTTTAATTTTCAGGTCGAGCACATAGTCCTCGTTGCCGTCCTTTTTACCCGTTCGCTTTTCCATGTCGTCGGCCTTGTCGTACGCCTTGATGTGCTCCACCGCTTCGGCCGGCAGTGTTTGGGTAAGGAGCGACGTGTTGCCGAAAAGTTCCTTACCCTCCATGAGTATGCGTATGGGCTTTCCCATCCACTCCAGGGTGCCGTCTTTTGAGGTGACGCCCGGCAGTTTGGCAATGAGTTCGTCGAGGCGTGCCCCTTCGGCCAGTCGGAAGGCCTTGGGGTTGAACACCACCGTGTCGCCGCGCACCACAAAGGTACGCGCACGGGCCCGGACTTCGGCATTGCGCAGCATGATGTCCGACAGGCCCAGGCGAATGTCGCCCAACCGGAGCGTATCCTTTTCGCCGCCCAGCAGCATGAGTTTTTTCTTTTGGCTGTGGTAGCCAAGCAGGCTGAACTCGATGATGCTGTACTCACCATCGGCATTGCAGGTGGTAAAGCGTCCAAGGCTGTCGGTCGCAAAGTGGTGAATGTAAAAGGTGGTGCCTTTCATATCGCCCAGTTCTATCTGGACTTCTTCAAGGGGTTCGCCCGAGTCCTTGTCGACCACGCGTCCGGTGATGACGTCGGCGCGCACGTCGGCCAAACCGCCCATGACGAGCAGCCAAACGAGCATGCTGATGCGCATTGCCCGACAAAGCGAAGCAATGGTTCTGATTTTCAGAGTAAGGAGTAAATAGTTTTTTTTCATAGTGCGGTTGTGAGATTGTTTACGGAAAGTACGAGCAAAATTATTCTTTTTTTTAAGAAAAAAATATTTTGCTTTAAAAAACGTCTAAATCCCGTTATTTTATTGCAAACACAAGCATAAACTCGTGCTAAACTTAGGATTTAGCGGCTTCGGAAATAGCTGTGCTGCCGTTCTCGCTGCATGACGTTCGGACAGGCACAAAAAAAACCGGCATGGCGACCGGTGCAGGAGTGTTTGCACGGGCCAACCATGCCGGTTAGCATTGAGGGGGAGGCTGAAAGCTGTGATTTTAAGAAAAATCTATCACCTTCCCGGTAGATGTCGATGTGATTTATTCGGCTGCGAGCAGACGGCCGAGTTCGCGGGCTTGAGCGAGGGCATCGGTGCCGGCGCCCTGCTTCCATTCAACGGGGCTGCCTACAAGCTGCATCTTCATCTTTTCATTGTACTGGTCGATAACTTTGACAGCCTGACTGCTCCACGTAAAGCCGCCGAAGAAACCGAGCTTGTGCTGACTTACAGAACGACCGGTGAGGCGCTTGAGGAGGTCTTCGACCACGGGGAAGAGACCGCCGTTGTAGGTGGGACCGCCAATGGCCAACGAACCGTAGCGGAAGATGTCGGCCAACACGAACGAGGGCTGCGACACGCTGAGGTTGTGAACAATGATGCGACGCAGACCGGCTTCGGCTGCTCCTTCGGCAATGGCTTCGGCCACACGCTGCGTGTTGCCGTACATCGAACCGTAGCAGATAACCAAACCGCGCTGGGTGATGCCTGCGCTGAAGCGGTGGTAGGTGTCGATGGCACGCTGAATTTCCTTTACCCACACAGGGCCGTGCGTTGAACAAATCATTTGCAGTTCCAATCCGCCAAGCTTTTTGAGACCGGCCTGCACGGGGGCACCGAACTTACCGAGGATGGCAGCGTAGTAACGCTCCATTTCGGGCCAGTAGTCGTCGGTGTCCATCTGCATGTCGATGATGTTGCCATTGAGCGCACCGAAACAGCCGAAAGCGTCGCCCGAGAAGAGAATCTTGTCGGTTTCGCAGTAAGTCATCATGGTTTCGGGCCAGTGGAGCATGGGGGTGAGATAAAAGCGCAGTTTGTGGTGTCCGAGGTCGAGCGAATCGCCGTCGGTTACCACGATGTCGTTCTCAGAGCAGGCTCCGTAATAGCCTTGCACCATTTCGAACGTCTTTTTGTTGCCGATAAGGCGGATATTCGGGTAGTATTTGCGAATGAGCGCCAGCGCACCCGAGTGGTCGGGCTCCATGTGATTTACGATGAGGTAATCGATGGGGCGGTCGCCAATCACAGCCTTGATTTTGTCTAAGAACTCGGCAAAGAAAGCCACATCGACCGTGTCGACCAAGGCCACGCCTTTTTCATCGTCGATGAGGTACGAGTTGTACGATACGCCTTGCGGCAAAAACCATAAACCTTCGAAACGGTGTTTCACGCGGTCGTTCACACCAACATAGTGTACTTTACCTTTAAGATTCATAAATGAAAATGTATGATGTTGTTAGTAATTATTCAGTAGAATAGCGTCGTCGGTTGCCAGTCGGTGTTCTTGTCCGTTCCGACAGTAGCGGTTAGTGCAGGTGCTTTTTCAGGTAGCGTGCGGTGTAGCCGCGACCTTGCTGCACCACAAATTCGGGTGTGCCGCAAGCCACCAGTTGTCCGCCTTCGCGTCCGCCCTCAGGACCGAGGTCTATCAGGTGGTCGGCGCACTTAATCACCTGCTCGTTGTGTTCAATAATCACAATGCTGTGGCCGCGCTCAATCAGTGCGTTAAAGGCCATCAGCAGGCGGTTGATGTCGTGGAAGTGGAGGCCGGTGGTGGGTTCGTCGAAAATGAAGAGCGTGGGTTGCGCCCGCTCCTGACTGAGGTAGTAGGCCAGTTTCACGCGCTGGTTTTCGCCGCCCGAAAGCGTAGAACTCGACTGTCCGAGTTTGATGTAGCCCAGTCCCACGTCTTGCAAGGGGCGCAGGCGGTTCACGATTTTGCGGTCGCCGTGTTCGCCAAAGAACTCTATGGCTTGGTTAACCGTCATTTCGAGCATGTCGAAAATGTTTTTGCCGTGATACATCACGTCGAGCACCTCGCGTTTGAAGCGTTTGCCGTGGCACGATTCGCATTCCAGCACAAGGTCGGCCATGAACTGCATTTCGACCTTGACCGTACCGTCGCCCTTACACTCCTCGCAGCGTCCGCCTTCGGCATTGAACGAGAAGTAGGCTGCGCCAAATTCCATTTGTTTGGCCAGAGGCTGTTCGGCCATGAGTTTGCGTATTTCGTCGTAGGCCTTGATATAGGTCACGGGGTTCGAACGCGACGAGCGGCCAATGGGGTTTTGGTCAACGAACTCTACGCCCTTCACGGCATCCATGTCGCCTTCGAGTTTCATAAACTCACCGGGCATATCGGCCGGTTCGTCCTTGGCACGCTTCATGGCGCGGTAAAAAATGTCGCGCACGAGCGTCGATTTGCCCGAACCGCTAACTCCCGTCACCACGGTCATGACGTTGAGCGGAAATTCCACGTCGATGCCCTTGAGGTTGTTGGCACGCGCGCCCTTCACGGTAATGCTGCGGTTCCAGGCACGGCGCGAGGTGGGCACGGCAATGTGTTCCAGGCCGTAAAGATAGTTGAGCGTGTGCGACACGAAGGGCGCATCGGGCTCGGTGCCGCGTCGGGGCAGCTGCGGCTGTTCGTCGGGATTCATTTTTCCCTGATACACCACCTCACCGCCCAGGCGTCCGGCTTCGGGGCCTATGTCGATAATCCAGTCGGCTGCACGCATGATGTCCTCGTCGTGTTCAACCACGATGACCGTATTGCCCAAATCGCGCAAGGCTTCGAGCACGCGGATAAGGCGTTCGGTGTCGCGCGGATGCAAACCGATGCTCGGTTCGTCAAGAATGTAGAGCGAACCTACCAGTGCCGAACCAAGCGAGGTGGCCAGGTTGATGCGCTGGCTCTCGCCACCCGAAAGGCTGTTCGACAAGCGGTCCATTGTCAGATAGTCAAGCCCCACCTCCGACAGGAAGCGCAGGCGGTTCGTTATTTCCGACAGCAAGCGTTTGGCTATGGCGGCATCATGCTCGGAAAGTTGCAGTGTGGTAAAAAAGGCCAGCAGTTCCTTTACCGGCATACGCACCAGTTCGGTGATGCTGCGTCCGCCCACCTTAACGTATTCGGCTTCGGGGCGCAAACGCGAGCCGTGACACACGGGGCATTCCGTTTTGCCGCGGTAACGGGCCAGCATGACGCGATACTGAATTTTATACTGGTTGCGTTCGAGCATACGGAAAAAGGCATCGATGCTCACCTGCTCCTCTTCGGGCAAATGCTGTTCGGCCTGGTCGCCATGCCAGAGCCAATCCTTTTGCTTGCGCGTCAGTTTGTAGTAGGGTTCGAATATGGGGAATCCCTTGTCGCTGTTGCGGCGGATAAACTCTTTGAGCCATTCGCCCATTTTTTCGCCGCGCCAGCACATCACGGCGCCGTCGTAAAGGCTAATCGACGTGTTGGGCACCACCAGGTGTTCGTCGATGCCCATGACGCGGCCGAAACCTTCGCAGCGTTCGCAAGCGCCGAGGGGCGAGTTGAACGAAAACATATTGTCATCGGGTTCGCGGAAGGTCATGCCGTCGGCCTCAAAGCGGATGCTGAAATTGTGCAGAATGCGTGCCGGATAAAAGCGCAAGCAGCATTCGCCATTGCCTTCGAAAAAGGCGGTCTGCACCGAATCGGCCATTCGCGACAGCGTATCTTTGTCAGTGTTTACCGACAAGCGGTCGATGAGCAGAAAGATGCGTCGTCCGGCTGCTGTTTCTGTTGCGTTTTGGGCAGCAAGAATTGCAGTTTCATCGGCCTGAAGCACCTCAGCGGGGCTTTGCAGATAATCCTCGATGCGCATCATTTCGCCGTCGATGTCGAGTCTTGAAAGTCCCTGTTGCAGGTCTATTTCCAGTTGTTCGCGCAGACTGCGTCCGGGGCGTATGCGCATGGGGGCGAGCACCGTGAAGCGGGTTCCCTCGGAGTAAGTGAGTGCGCAGTCCACCACGTCCTGCACAGTGTGGCATTTCACCTCATTGCCGCTAATGGGCGAAAAGGTGTGTCCCACGCGTGCAAAGAGCAGGCGCAGGTATTCGTAAATTTCGGTCGAGGTTCCCACCGTCGAGCGTGGGTTTCGGCTGGTTACTTTTTGTTCAATGGCAATGGCGGGTGGCAGTCCTTTGATGTAGTCGCACTCCGGTTTGTTCATTCGTCCTAAGAACTGACGGGCGTATGCCGAAAGGCTTTCAACGTAGCGTCGCTGCCCTTCGGCATAAAGTGTGTCGAAAGCCAACGACGACTTACCCGACCCCGACAAGCCGGTAATGACGATGAGCTTGTCGCGCGGAATTTCCAAATCTATCTGTTTCAGGTTGTTCACCCGGGCACCTTTAAGCCTGATGGTTTCATTCATAGGAGCTGTATTCCAATATATTCTCAAGCAAACAAAAATACAACAAAGCCGATGTTTGACAAAACAAAACTTCAACATTTTGTAAGAGATTAAAAAAACTCAGCACCTTTACTATAATTTTGTAAAGATGAGGCAGAATTATTTGCACATGTTCGACACTATACGTAATTTAGCGCACAGAACTTTATTCTTTTTTGAAAACCGAAAAATACCCTTTTTCTGTGGGGAAACAATAACCCTGCACTTACCTTAAATTCATTACCTGCCATGGCCAGATCAAAGCAATTAGTGGAATGCGTGCCTAACTTCAGCGAAGGACGCAACCTGGAGATTATCCGACTCATTACCAACGAAATCGAAGCTGTCGAAGGCGTGAAATTACTCGACGTCGACCCCGGCAAAGCTACCAACCGTACGGTCGTTACCTTTGTGGGCGAACCGCAGGCCGTGTGCGAAGCTGCCTTCAGGGCTGTGTGTCGCGCGGGCGAACTCATCGACATGCGCCAACACCACGGGGCGCATCCGCGCATGGGGGCTACCGACGTGTTGCCCTTGGTGCCGGTGAGCGGTATCACGCTGGAGGAATGTGCCGAACTGGCACGAAAACTGGCAGAACGCATTGCCCGCGAGGCTCACATTCCGTGCTACTGCTACGAGGCTGCGGCTCTCAAACCCGAACGGGCTAACCTGGCCGTATGCCGGGCTGGCGAATACGAGGCGCTGCCTGAAAAAATGGCTTGCGACGAACGTAAGCCTGACTTTGGGGCTCGTGCGTTTGACGAAGGTGTGGCGCGCACCGGATGTACGGCTGTGGGGGCGCGCGACTTCCTGATTGCCGTGAATTTCAACCTGAACTCTACTTCGACGCGACGCGCTAACGCCATTGCATTCGACGTGCGCGAAAAAGGACGTCCGCAGCGCGAGGGCAATCCCATTACGGGCAAAATCGTGCGCGATGCCGAGGGTAATCCGCTCATGAAGCCCGGCACACTGAAGTGTACCAAGGCCATTGGCTGGTTTATCGAGGAGTATGGCATTGCTCAGGTGTCGATGAACATCACGAATGTCAATGTCACGCCGCTGCATGTGGCCTTCGACGAGGTGTGCCGCGCGGCGCACGAACGCGGTCTGCGGGTGACGGGTACGGAAATCGTGGGACTGATGCCCGAACGTACGCTCATCGAGGCGGGTAAGCACTTCCTGCGCAAACAGAACCGCTCAACGGGCATTCCGAAGCAGGACATCATCAACATTGCCGTAAAGTCGATGGGGCTCGACGACCTCAAACCGTTCTGTGCCAAAGACAAGGTGGTGGAATATATGATCGAGGCGGACGAGGCGGAAAAGAACTCGCTCGTGGCGCTGACGGTCAAGGGGTTTGCCGACGAAACGGCGCGCGAATCTCCGGCACCGGGCGGTGGGTCGGTATCGGCCTACATGGGTGCGCTGGGGGCTGCGCTGGGTACGATGGTGGCAAACCTTTCGAGCCATAAACCGGGGTGGGACGACCGCTGCCCGGAATTTAGCGAATGGGCTGAAAAGGGTATGGCACTCGAAACGGAACTGCTGCACCTCGTCGACGAGGATACGGAGGCGTTCAACCGCATTATGGCGGCCTTTGGTATGCCTAAAAACACTGACGAGGACAAACGCTTGCGCTCCGAGGCTATTCAGCGGGCTACGCTCTTTGCGGCGCAGGTGCCCTTGCATACGATGCAAACGGCATTCGGCGTGTTCGAACTTTGCCGCGCCATGGTGCTCGAGGGCAACCCGAACAGTGTGAGCGATGCGGGGGTCGGTGCGCTGGCTGCTCGCAGTGCGGTACTGGGGGCTGGCATGAATGTGAAAATCAACGCGCTTTCGCTCAAGGACGAGGCGGTGGCCAACGAACTAGTGGCCGAGGCCAACGAACTGATTGAAAAGGCGCAGAAGGCCGAGGCGAAAATTTTGGCTTTGGTCGACGAACGGATTACGCGATAATCACTCATTCTGAAGCACATCGGGGTTGCTTTGCCATTGGTGAACAACCCCGATTGGTGCTTTTTTCCTTTTTTCATTTCTCCCTTTTTCTTTTTTCTGAAAATCCTTATCTAATTCCTTACTTACCATGACCAACGAACAGTTTAAAGCGGCCATCCGTGCAGGCATT
>FR901707.1:9947-23939 GCA_000437675.1 Prevotella sp. CAG:891 | reverse complement strand
GCCTGCCATGCCGGCTTACGACCCTGACATAAACCATGCACCGCGACGCAAGGAAATTCTTTCGCCCAACGAAAAGAAACTGGCTTTGCAGAATGCACTGCGCTATTTCCCTGCCAAACTTCATGCGGCACTGGCTCCTGAATTTGCGCGCGAACTGGCCGACTACGGACGCATTTACATGTATCGCTTCCGCCCCACCTATGCCATGCACGCACGGCCTATCGACGCATATCCGCACCGCTCTGAACAGGCGGCTGCCATTATGCTGATGATTCAGAACAACCTCGACCCGGCTGTGGCGCAGCATCCGCACGAACTCATTGTGTACGGCGGCAACGGGGCTATTTTCCAAAATTGGGCGCAGTATCTGCTGACCATGCAGTATCTGAGCGAAATGACCGACGAACAAACGCTGGTGATGTACTCGGGGCATCCGCTGGGACTCTTCCCTTCGCATCCCGGTGCGCCGCGCGTGGTGGTGACTAACGGCATGGTCATTCCGAATTACTCCAAACCCGACGACTGGGAACGCATGAACGCACTGGGTGTGAGCCAGTACGGACAAATGACGGCGGGTTCGTACATGTATATCGGGCCGCAGGGCATTGTTCACGGCACTACGATTACCGTGCTGAATGCGGCGCGCAAACGGCTCAACGGCCGCGAGGGACTGGGCGGCATGCTCTTTGTTTCGTCGGGACTGGGCGGTATGTCGGGCGCACAGCCTAAGGCGGGAAACATTGCCGGCGTGGTGAGCGTGGTGGCTGAAATTAACCCGAAAGCGGCCGAGAAACGCTATGAACAGGGTTGGGTGGACGAACTGCACACCGAACTCGACGAACTCATTCCGGCTGTGCGCCGGGCCATGGCCGAAAAGCGGACGGTGTCGATGGCATACGTGGGCAATGTGGTCGACCTTTGGGAACGCTTGGCGCAGGAGGACATACCCGTTGACTTGGGTAGCGACCAAACTTCGCTGCACAATCCGTGGGCAGGGGGCTATTATCCTGTGGGACTTTCGCTCGACGAGTCGAAACAGCTCATGGCAGCCAATCCGGAGGCTTTCAAACTGAGGGTCGAGGAGTCGCTGCGCCGTCAGGTAGCAGCCATCAATGCACTGACGGAACGGGGCATGTACTTTTTCGACTATGGCAATGCCTTCCTGCTGCAAGCAAAGCGTGCCGGAGCCGACATTCTGCTGCCCGACGGGCGTTTCCGTTACCCGTCGTACGTGCAGGACATCATGGGGCCGCTCTTCTTCGACTACGGTTTCGGTCCGTTCCGCTGGGTTTGCACTTCGGACCTGGCTTCCGACCTTGAAATGACCGACCGTCTGGCGGCCGAGGTGTTGGAGGAAATCATGCAATCGGCTCCCGACGAAATCAAACCGCAAATGGCCGACAACATTCACTGGATTCGCGAAGCTGGGCGGAACCACCTGGTGGTGGGTTCACAGGCGCGCATTCTGTATGCCGATGCCGAGGGGCGTTCGCGCATTGCGCAGGCTTTTAACCAGGCCATTGCCGACGGACGCATCACGCGTCCTGTGGTGCTGGGTCGCGACCACCACGACGTGTCGGGCACCGATTCGCCTTTCCGCGAAACGAGCAACATCTACGATGGCTCGCAGTTCTGTGCCGACATGGCGGTGCAAAACGTCATTGGCGACTCGTTCCGGGGTGCTACCTGGGTGTCTATTCACAATGGTGGCGGCGTAGGCTGGGGCGAGGTTATCAACGGTGGCTTCGGCATGGTCATTGACGGTTCGGCCGAGAGCGACCGCCGCCTGCGCGAAATGCTTTTCTGGGATGTGAACAACGGCATTGCCCGACGCAGCTGGGCGCGCAATGTGGGTGCCATGCACAGCATTGAACGCGAAATGCAGCGCACACCGGGACTAAAAGTAACGATGCCGAACCTCGTTGACGAGGCACTGCTCAACGATTTGCCCTAATTTTCAGCATCAATGCCTTTAACTTTCTCATAAGTAGATGTTGAAAATTAGTTATGCTTAAGAATTAGTTATACCTTAACCCTGAACAACCCCTGAACAACCATGAACACGCATTTTATATCTGCCGAACACCTTTCTATCGACCACGTGGGCGAAATCATGGCTGCCGACTGCCGCCTGGCTCTAAGCGACGATGCCCGCGCTCGCATTGTGCGTTGCCGCGAATACCTTGACCGAAAAATCGAGGCTACCGAACGGCCCATCTATGGAGTGACCACGGGATTCGGTTCGCTCTGCAACGTGTCGGTGCAGCCCGACGAACTGAGCCAACTGCAAATTAACCTGATGATGTCGCACGCTTGCGGCACGGGCGACCGTGTGCCGAACGACATTGTGCGCCTCATGCTGCTGCTTAAAATTCAATCGTTGAGCTACGGCTTTTCGGGCTGTAAACTCGATACGGTGGAGCGGCTCATCGACTTGTTCAACCATCACATCTGCCCCATTGTGTATATGCAGGGCTCGCTCGGTGCCTCGGGCGACCTCGTGCCGCTGGCTCACCTTTGCCTGCCCCTTGTCGGACTGGGCGAGGTGGAAATGAACGGCGAAGTGGTGAGTGGTGCTGAAATGCTGCGCCGCATGAACTGGGAACCCATTCACCTGGCCTCGAAAGAGGGGTTGGCACTGCTCAACGGCACGCAGAACATGAGTGCCTTTGCCGTGTGGTGTTTGCTCCGCAGCAAGCGGCTGAGTGCTTGGGCCGACTGCATTGCAGCCATGTCGCTCGATGCTTACAATGGACTTGACATGGCCTTTAACCCGGCGGTTCACCTGGTACGCCCGCACAAGGGGCAGGTCGAAACGGCACGCATCATCAGCGAACTGCTTCAGGGCAGCGAAATAATCAAACAGCCTAAAACCTACGTGCAGGACCCCTACTCTTTCCGCTGCATTCCGCAGGTACACGGGGCATCGAAAGATACGATTGACTATGTGTGGAACGTCATCGAAACGGAAATCAATTCGGCTACCGACAACCCAACGGTTTGTCCGGACGAGGATTTGATTATTTCAGCAGGCAACTTCCACGGACAGCCCATTGCCCTGCCTATGGACTTTTTAGCCATAGCTCTCAGCGAACTGGCCAACATTTCGGAGCGTCGTATCTACAAACTGGTGTCGGGCACGCGCGACTTACCCAGTTTCCTGGTGGCCAATCCGGGCCTCAACAGTGGTTTCATGATTACGCAATACACCGCGGCCTCTATCGTAAGCCTCAACAAGAGCCTCTGCACGCCGGCTTCGGTCGACAGCATTCCGTCGAGCCAGGGACAGGAGGACCATGTGAGCATGGGAGCCAATGCGGCCATCAAGCTCTACAAGGTGGTGCTCAACACCGAACGGGTGCTGGCTATCGAACTGTTCAATGCGGCACAGGCCCTTGAATTCCGTTTTCCCCTGCGTTCGTCCGAACCCATCATGCAACTGCACGAGGCTTACCGCCGCGTAGTGCCGTTCATTGTCGACGACGAGGTGATGTATCCGCACATCCGCCACAGCGTGGAGTTTTTGCAAACGCAACCCTTGCAAACTGAGGTGAAGTAAGCGCACTGCCACATCGTTTTTTCATGTATGTATCAAAAAAGCATTATATTTGCAGAAATAACAATATATATAACATGGAAATAGGAGATAAAGTATTGATTTCGCCAGACCTGACCCTTATGAAAGTCTGGCTTGAAGGTACTGTTATTGAGGTTGAAAACAATCCCTTTGTCGGTATTGTTATTTCTGCCGAAACCGCAGACAAAAACGTGTTTTTCGGGCAGGAAGATTTGTTTAAAGCTCAAACAGAATAGGTATTTAATCCATACCTGGAAATCGGTAACTTTGAATTTTTGAACATAATAGGCGAAAGCCAACTCTCTGTACAAAGAGGAGTTGACTTTCGCCTATTTTTCTTTTTACCTGCCTTTCAGCAAAGATTAGCTTAGAGTTTCGGACCAAAAGAAAGGTCGCCGGCATCGCCGAGTCCGGGCACAATGTAGGCCTGGTCGTTGAGTTCGGGGTCGATGGCGGCTACCCAAAGGGTGATGTCGTCATCGGGGAACACTTTTTTCAGGTGGTCAATGCCCTCCTGAGCGGCAATGGCACAGCAAATGTGGAGTTTGGCAGGCGTGCCGTGGCTGAGGAAAGCCTTGTACGAAAGTTCCAGGCTACCGCCGGTGGCCAGCATGGGGTCGACCATCAGGAAGGTTGAACCGCTGATATCGGGGGCTGCCAAATAGTTTACATGAATTTTCAGTTCCTCGCGGCTGCCTTCCTCGCGGTAGGCGGCTACAAAGCCCGAATCGGCTTGGTCAAAGGTGTCGAGGAATCCTTCGTGAAAGGCCAGACCGGCGCGAAGCACGGTGCCCACCACAATGCGGTCGTCGTAAGTAGGCACTTGCTTGGTACCCAGAGGGGTCGTAATGGTTTTTTCAGTGTAGTTCAGCGTGCGGCTCACCTCATAGGCCATGGCGCGAGCTATGCGCTCCAAGTTGCGGCGGAAGAGGGTGCGGTTTTCCTGAATGTTGACATCGCGCAACTGCGCCATGTACGAGTTGATGACCGATGAGCGGTCGCCCAAATTGATAACTTTCATTGTATGAGATAACTGATTTATTTTTTTTAGTCGAAACGGGGAGGTGCCACACAGGCTTTCCCCGCAGCATCGGGCACAAGCGGCGGTTGCTGCACTGACGCAAAACAAACGCTGTGCTGACGCGAAACACAGCTCGTCGGCCCGAAAAAATTCCGGAAAAGCACTGCTGGCAGTGTTCTTCCGGAATTTTTTTAGGAATTTGCGCGAACTGCGCCCACGCTCATTGAATCTGCGCGTGGAGCAGACACGAAAGTGTATTTACAGTTTACTTTACCAAGTGCTTCTTGCCATCAGAAGTGATGTAGAAGCCTTTGGCAGGGGCCTGAATCAAGCGACGACCTTGCAAGTCGTACATACGCAATTCGGCATTCGGTGCATCAGGAGTTTCAATGCAACCGATACCGGTTTCCACCTTTTCGCCCGTAGGCACAATTTTCCACTGCGAAGCGGGTTCGCTGGCGTACCATTCAACGAGGTGACCTTCGCCTGCCATGTGCAAGGCATTGAGGTCGGCTTGCACGGGATTCGTGCAAACGACAGTTGACCATCCGTCGGCATTGGCATTCACGCGGAACTTACCGGCCTCTGTGGCATTGTCTACCTGAGTTACATGTGCGTACTGCTTCTGCGTGGGACTCATCATCTTGTTGTTTTGCTTGTTGATGATAACCCAGCTTCCGTCGGGCTGCACGCTGAACACAAACTTTTGTGCGTCCGTGTTGCCCGTGGTGGCGTTTCCGTATTCTGTGGCTCCATTTATCTGGAGATACTTGCCTTGGCGTCCCTTGTTGAGCAAGGTGTACGACATGCCGTCCTCCATTTGAATGCTGTTAGCCAACAGTGCTTCATTCAGTTTGGCAATGACATCTGCATAGCCCTGAGCGGAAGTATTCTTTGCATACTCCTCAACCAATCCGTTCAGGGCAGACTTAAAATCCTCAAGTTTCGCAGCGTCGAGCATACCGACAGCCTCACCAGCCTCAGCCTGCTTTTTAGCTTCAACCTTTTCCTGCATCATGCGCACCACGTAGGCTTCGCGGTCAACGTCCTTTTTGAGCGTATAGGCACCCTTGGTGATGTAGTCGATGGTGTAAAGTTTCAGCACCTGCGTGTAGCCGGCACCGAAGGTTTCTTCTTCGTAGATAAAGGCGAGTTTGTCGTCGGCCGTCATCGACATGGTCGAGTAGCACGAACCGATGAAGCTCGACTGATGCTTGCCGTCCCAGTTGGCAGCGAGGCTGTCGGGGGTTACAAAGTCGTTGAGCGAAGCCAGTTCTTTGTAATAAATACCCACATTGTTACGTCCGTTGCCGAAGGGAATTGACTGCAAAGCCAAGTACATTTCCTTCTGGTCGCTGTTGCGTACCACGGGCAGAATCATGATTTCGCCATTCGTTGAGTTGCCGCAAGCCGTACCCTTGTTGGCAGCATTCGACGCAGCCACCTTGCCCCAGCTACCCTTGGCCGATTTCACGTCGGTATAAGTGTAGTAGTTGTAGAAGCGGCCACCGTTCATACGGCTGCTCAAAATCACCGTTCCGTCGGGCAATTCCTCGCACTTAGGCTCATCGCCGCCCGGTGCCGGACGGTCGGCCACTGTGCCGAGAATGTGCCACGTCGTACCGAAGTCGTCAGAGTAAATAACGCGGTTACCCTGGTTCTTAGTCCACACAGCGGCATAGATGCGGTAGTAATCGCCCACCTTCACCATGCGGCTTTGGCAAATACGGCCTGACCCCATAAAGAGCGACTGCACCGTTACCTTTCCGTTTTCGTCGACGAAGAGCGGATAGATGCTTTCGGTTACTTCCTTGGGTTCGGTCCATTCCCATTGCTGGGTCTTTTCGTTGAACTTACCACGCACCTGTGCCACGCGGTTGGGGTTGCTCGTAGCAGGGTCGGTAGTGTAGTTGCCATCCCAGCAGACGGTTTTACCGCAAACCATCATAATCAGGATTTCGTTGCGTTCGGCATCGGCCACCACAGCGGCATCACCGAAACCGATTTTCCATTTTTCTTTGTTTTGCTTTTCGCCCAAACCATTGGCAATGAAGAACTCGGGTCCCCAAGTCTTACCGTTGTCGGTCGAAATACGAGCCTTGATGTCTACTTCACCGAAACCGATGTCGCCACCACAGGGACGATAGTCGCTGATAGCCACAATCTGACCGTTCTTGGCCGTGCAGATGGCCGGAATACGGTAGGGGGTCTTTCCGGGCATAGTGACGAAAAGGTTCTGCTGCGGTTCGAGTTCGCGGAAAGCACGTTCCACGGTTACTTCGAAGTTCGTGAGCAACACACCCTTGTTCGGGCCCTTGCTGCCGAAGTCGGCCGTAGTCATGTCCTTCAGTCCCGTTACTTCAATTTGCTGCTCCTTGTCGGTCACCTCGTAGGTCTTGCCGTTGACCGTGAGCTGAATGCCCTTGGTACCGGCAACCATGTTCTTAAAGGTAAACTTGTAGCCCGTCACCACGTATTCGGGGCCTGCCGTGATGCTCACCGTGTTGTTTTGGTCCTGTCCTGAAGCCAGCACAAAGGTGTTGTTCTGTTTACCGAAATCGTTGGTCGGTGTTGAAATCACCAGCTGCGGATTCGTAGCGTTCGACTTCCACTCCGAAGCCCAAGTCTTGGCAGCATTCGATTTGGTGAACTGTCCGGTAGTCATGTCAACGGTAAACGATGCGTTGACTGCGCTAAACACGAAACTTGAACCCAAGTCGGCACCACCGGTCCAGAAAGCCAAACGACCATTGCGGTTGTTCATCTTGTTCTTCTCGTGGCCCTTTTCATTGATGTAGTAACCACCTTGCGCACTGGTCGAAATTTCCCAAGTGTCGGTGTATCCGGCCTTGAGTTCGCCCAAAATGGGGTACGATTCGCCACCGTTTTGTCCCTTCATTTCCGTAGGCGCAATAAGGGGTTTTGTGGCACCGTCGAGTCGGTTGTAGAACTTGTAGCCCCCGGTGGCACTACCCGTCACGCACCATTGGTTTTCGAGTCCCTTGTCGGTAGCACCGCCCAGGGTGATGTAGGCAGCTCCCTTGTTGCTCGACACGCGATTACCGCCAATGGTCAAGGTGTACCAGGTGGTGTTCGGTGCAAATTGCCCGTTTTGGATAGTAGTAACTTTAAATGCTTCATCGGCCTGAGCCAGCGGTGTAGCACACAGCATAGACATGGCCAATGCCGATAAATAAGTAATGTGTTTCATTTGTGAGTTGTATAGATTTTTAGAAGTATCACATTCTAAATGAAGAAACAATTTTAGGGTGGTTCTAAAACAATCAGAATATGATTTAGAACCACCCTTTAAATTTCGGTTTCCGCTGAAATGCACCCATCAGCATTTCGAAATTTAAGCAGTTTCTCATTTATTGGTCAGCAAGTCGGCGACTTGCCGCGATAGCCCGTTCAGCCTTTCAGCCCGTTCAGCACATCGTTGGGGTTGATTTTGGCAATGGTATCACGCATAGCCGTATCGCCCTTCAGGTTTTCGAGCTTGTAGTAATCCATGAAGCCCATGTTTCCTTCGCGCAGCGCCTGTGCCAAAGCCTTGGGCACTTCGGCCTCGGCCTGAATCACTTCGGCGCGTGCCTGCTGCGCCTTGGCCTTCATTTCCTGTTCGGTAGCCACCGCCATAGCGCGGCGTTCCTCGGCCTTGGCCTGTGCAATGTTCTTGTCGGCATTGGCCTGATCCATTTGCAACGTAGCACCGATGTTCTTGCCCACGTCGATGTCGGCAATGTCGATTGACAGAATTTCGTAAGCCGTACCTGCGTCCAATCCCTTTGAAAGCACGAGTTTCGAGATAGAATCGGGATTTTCAAGCACCTGTTCGTGCGTTTCGGCCGAACCGATGCTCGACACGATGCCCTCGCCCACGCGGGCCAGGATGGTATCTTCGCCGGCACCACCCACCAGTTGGTGAATGTTGGCGCGCACCGTCACACGGGCCTTGGCAATGAGCTGAATACCGTTTTTAGCCACGGCAGCCACAGGAGGCGTGTCGATAACCTTCGGGTTGACACTCGTCTGTACAGCTTCGAACACATCGCGTCCGGCAAGGTCGATAGCCGTAGCCTTTTCAAAGGAAAGGTCGATGTTGGCTTTCGAAGCCGACACCAGCGCATGCACCACGCGTTGCACGTGTCCGCCGGTCATATAGTGAGCTTCGAGGTTGTCGCGCGTAATATTTTGCAGTCCGGCCTTGTGTGCCTCAATCAGGCAGGGCACAATGACTCCGGGCGGCACATTACGAATGCGCATCAGAAACAGCTGCATCAGCGAAATCTGTACACCCGACACCTTGGCCGAGAGCCAAAGAAAGAACGGTACAAAATGAAAGAACACGGACAATAGTACTACGGCACCTACCACAAGTACTACCAATGTAAGAGGAGCGTTGATCATAACGGCTTACGATTTGAGGTTAGTAATTTTACTTCCTGAAAGCAGAGCTGCGTCTGCCCATTCGGGGCTTACCGCCGGAATGGCGGGGCAAATTTCTCTGCTGACTCCTTAGATATGGCTCATTTGCCACAAAGTTTTTGCAAAAATACTATTTTTTCGCGGTATGTGCTTGATTTCTTTTTCTGAAACTATTTTGAAAACTGCTAAAAAACATAGTTCTTGACCTTGAATTAGGCAACTTCAGTAGAAATGCGCCTGTGAAAAGCAGACAATGCCTGTTCTGCCATCACACTTGAACCGGACCAGACAGTGGCTTGCTGTTTGTGGCGCAACAAACAGGAGGGGAAAAAGGCTATTGACGCTTGTGTCGGGTTCGGAGCGGTTCTAACAAATTTCCTAAGTGAGCAAAAAAAAGAACAAAGGTGTCTTTGCTGACTTTAAGGGCGAAACCGGTAGGCTGTAAACCAATGTGGTGGATTTTTTGAAAACGCTGATTATCAGCGGTTCCGTGCTTGTTGAAACAAGCTCGGAACTAATTTGCACAAGCTCGGAACTAATTTCAACAAGCACGGAACTAATTTCAGCAAACGCGGAAGATATGCAGAAGAGATGATGAAAAGGTGCTTTTCTATGCCGCAACCCACCATCTGCAGATGAGGTACGAGCGTTTGCCGTTTAATATTTTTTTCACTTCAGGTAAGCCGTTACATACCTACCAGTTGGCTGTAATCAATGCCGTCGCACTCCATATTGCAGCCTGCAAGTACGACTTTTGCTTCATTTTCTTTTTTTACAACTACTTTTTCCGTGCTTACCCGAACCGGAATTTTCACTTGCTGTACGATGGTATCGCGCACTATTCGGTCGCGAACGGTCACCACGGTATCGGGCACAGCACAGGCTGTCAGTTCTTTGGGTTGCTGTTGGCCATCGATGGGAAAGGCAATACCCACGAACCAGGCGATGGGAAAGGAAACCCCCACGACCCAGCCTATGGCGGCAGCTGCTGCCGATGCCACCCAGGTGATGCGAGTGGGCCGGTAAGGCAATTTGCGCACAGGCAATGCGTAATTTTGTTGGTCGCGCAGGCGGCGTGCCGATTGTCTAAGCTGCTGTTCGAACCGTGCGTCCGACTTATCTATTTGTTTCATATTGATGCAATTTTTGTTTGATGAGTGCTATTAGGTAATGGTTTCGCGACTTGACGGTTCCGACAGGCAAGTGCATGATTTCAGCAATTTCAGTCAGCGTCAGTTCCTCTTCGTAGCGCAGGGCAAAAAGCATACGGGGTTCCGGGGGCAAGTTTTCAAGCACCTTTGCCAGCGCGCAATCGAAAGCTTGTTCATCAAGGTGTACTTCAATGTTGCTGTCTCCGGCTTCTTCCTCATCGGCCATTTGCCACAAATAATTGTCTGCCACTTCGCGGTGTCGGTACTCATTGCGGCAAACGTTGTAAGCCATCGTAAAAATCCAGGCACTTACTTGCTCACCAACGGTGTATTTATCACGAAATTTCCAGATTCGTTCAAATATTTCCTGGGTAAAATCGGCCGCCAGTTCTTTATCGCCTCCAAGCATTCGATAAAAAAAACCTTGCAGACGGCGAGCATATCTGCGATACAATTCTTCAAAAGCCTTTTCCTGCCCTTTCCGAATTTTCAGCATCAGTTCGCCGTCTGTCAGTTTTTTTACGGGGGGTATCAGTTTAAAATTCATTCCCCAATGTTTATGTTCAAATATTTTTGACAATTATTTTTCATGGCATCGCTCATTTTAGCCTGTTCCAGAGCTTTGGTCAGCAAGTTGGCCAGCCATTCCGAACGCTCCACATCGTGCCATTCGCGGTATTTGCCAATAAGTGGTGCCAACAGCACAAAGTAATTATAAGTCAAGGCATTGGCACTTTGCCATTCTTTTTCAGCCACGAATTGAGGTTCTATCAGATAGTCCAACCGAATGTTGCGCTCCACGTTTTCGCGCACCCGTACATAATTATCGTAGGGTATGTCGCTGTAGCGCAGCACCAAGCCTTCGTTGTACAGTTTTTTTTTCAGTCTACTCAACCCACTGTCCTCTGAAAGCGACGACGGACTGAAGTAGGTAGGCCGTCCACTCTTTTTCATGATATACTCAATGCGGTCGGGCAGGTAGTTCTCCCAGGTGTCGGCCGTTTGATAGTCGGCCATACTGAAGGTTTCGGGCTCAATGCCTAACTCGCGGCAAACGTACTGATAGTACTCAGGCAAGTAAAGGAACGAGGCACAAATCACCACTTTGTCCTGATGTACGCCCAAGCCTTGCTGTAAAGCAATTTTGGGCAGCAAAATGGCATCGCCCAATCCTATATACAGGGCGTTGGGGGGCAAGCATTGCAGTTCGTTGTAATTGTAGCGCAGCAATGCGGTGGGAATTTGCTGCTCCTCGTAGTACTTTCTGCCCATTTCCTTCAGTTCCTTGTCCCGGCCTTTTTGCCAAAAATAGGCAATGAAAGTGCCGTATTCCTCGCCGAACGTGCGATTTGCGGGCATCAACTGATAAGCTCGTTCAATGTGGGCCTGCGAAACGGAATCGTTCATCGTATCGTAGGCACAAAAATGGTAGGTGTAAGTATTCGGAATGGCTTTGCGCATTCGTTCGTTAAGCAGTTTTCGCTTTTCGTAGCCTTCAGGCGTATCCATTGTGGCATAGCGAGTGGCTCTGCTCAGGTTATACCACGCATTTTCGTTCGCCGGTTCGTTGGCCACCACCTTTTCCCAGGCTTTAATCTGATTTTCGTACCATTCGGACGACTCAGCGCGTTCCACTATCCAGGGTATTCTTTCGGGCTTCACCTCCTGCGCATTCATGCCGAGCGCAACGAGCGACAATGCCCATACTATCAATCGTTTCATGAATCAATCATTTAAGTTGTTTTACATACTGTGCAACAAAACCGGTTTCTATGACAGCATAACCGCAACTGCGTAAAAGGTTCATTATTTTCGAAAAAAAATGACACACTCCAACTCCCGAGGTTTCAGGAAACTGACTTTATGCGGCGAAAATTTAAACATTTTGTTAATACCATTTGCTACTTTTACCCCAAAAGTGGAGAAAAACGATGAAAAAGGGGGGTAAAATTGCATAAATCAGTTTGAAATGTGCAAATATTGCGTAAGACTTTGTATTTTTGTGCCTATATAAAAGCCATGTGCGTTCAGCGGCTTTCAAGCAAGGGTGCAGTCGCTCCCGATTGTGCCAGCTGAATGCCGGGCTATTGCAATAAAAAATACATTTGGGCCGAATCCCGCTTGCCTTGTTTTCGAGTGAATGGTTTCGTAAGTGGCTCACCCTGCTGTGACGAAGCTATATACTTTCAGCCGACAGACCCTGTGCGCACAACAAACTGCTGCGCATCACTGCATGAAACACCGAAAAAACAATCTGCCGCCTGAATCAAAAAAAGCAGTCTGCCCAATTAACCTTTCAACCCCCTTTTTTACTATGCACCCCATTCTTAATTTCACCGACCTCACTGCCCATCTGCAACAGTTAGGCCGCCGTTTCCGTCTTTCTATTGTTTGCGGTTCCGACGACAGTACGGCCGGAGCAGCCATGCGTGCAGTCAATATGGGCTTTGCCGAAGCCATTTTCGTTGGCGATTGCGATGCTGTGCGCCGTCAGCCCTGTGTGGCTGAATATCAGGGCAACCATGTATCGTTTGTCGAAGCCGACACCCACGAGAGTGCTGCCCAACAGGCGGTTATGCTGGTGCGCGAAGGCAAGGCCGACGTGCTCATGAAGGGTTTGCTGCACACCGAAACCCTGCTGCGCGCCGTGCTCAACAAGGAATGGGGCATTCTGCCGAAAGGCCGGGTGCTGACGCACATTGCCGTGGCACAAATTCCGGCTTACCATAAACTGCTCTTCTTTACCGACGCAGCCGTGATTCCCTACCCCACCCACGAACAGCGCGTGGCTCAGGTGGCCTACCTGGCCGATATGCTCCACGCCTTCGGTATTCAGCGTCCGCGCATTTCGCTCATCCACTGCGCCGAAACGGTCAACGACAAGTTTCCGCACACGCTGGGCTACGGCGAAATTTGCGAACGTGCGGCTAAGGGCGAATGGGGCGAACTCGTGGTAGATGGTCCGCTCGACCTCCGCACCTCGTGCGACCCCGTAGGCCTTCAGCTCAAGGGCATTCAGTCGCCGCTCGAAGGCGATGCCGATGCTGTGGTGGTGCCCGACATCGAAGTGGGCAATGTGCTTTACAAGTCGCTGCCGCTCTTTGCCGGTGCGCAAATGGCAGGTACGCTGCAGGGTACACTGGCTCCGGTGGTGCTGCCTTCGCGTGGCGACGACCTCGAAGCTAAATTCCATTCGCTGGCATTGGCTACCATGGGTTGCTAACCCGACCCAAAGGACCATCGAACGAGTGCGAGGAGTGTTGATTCAGACCCTACAATCTCTGACTCGCCCTCGCGCACAACGCCTTTTCTCCTAAAAAATTCACCCCTTCCCCTTTACCTTTCTACGATGAATCCTACAGCAGACATCGCGCCCGAAACGCAACAAACGGGCTTTCGCATACTCGTAATTAACCCTGGCTCCACTTCGACAAAGGTGGCTGTCTACATTGACGACCAACCGCTCAAAGTGAGCAACATCCGACATACGCCCGAAGAACTCAAGGCCTTCGAAACCATTGCCGACCAACAGCACTTTCGCAAACAGCTGGTTATCGACTGGCTCAAGGATAACGACATTCCCTTTGTGTTCGATGCCGTTATCGGCCGTGGCGGACTGTCGAAACCTATTCCCGGCGGTGTGTATCGCGTGAACCGCAAAATGTGTTACGACACGCACAATGCCATGCGTAAGCACGCCTGCAACCTGGGCTGCATCATTGCCTACGAACTGGCCAATATGCAAACCAATGGCTGCCAGGCTTACATTGCCGATCCGGGCGTGGTTGACGAACTTGTGCCCGAAGCCCGTGTCA
>FR901707.1:6186-9924 GCA_000437675.1 Prevotella sp. CAG:891 | reverse complement strand
CCGTGTCAGCGGCTCGCCGCTCATGCCGCGTGTGTGCATTTGGCATGCACTGAACCAGCGTGCCATTGCCCGACGTTATGCCAAGAGCATCGGCTCGCGCTACGAGGACCTGAACCTCATCGTTTGCCACTTGGGTGGCGGCATTTCGGTGGCGGCTCACGAAAAGGGACGTGCCATCGATGCGAACAATGCGCTCGACGGCGAAGGCCCCTTCTCGCCCGAACGTGCCGGTACACTGCCTGCGACGGACCTCATCCACCTTTGCTTCAGCGGACGCTACACCGAGGAGCAGCTCAAACGCCGCGTGGCCGGTCAGGCGGGACTCATGGCGCACATGGGTACGACTGACATGCTGCAAATTCTGAAGCAAATTGACGAGGGCGACGCACATGCCAAACTGCTCATCGATGCCATGATTTTCCACACGGCCAAAACCATTGCTTCGGAGGGTGCCGTGTTGCGCGGCAAGGTCGATGCCATTTTGCTTACCGGCGGCATTGCTCACTCTGAATACATCACCTCGCGCATTGCCGACCGCGTCGACTACCTGGCTCCCGTCCACATCTTCCCGGGCGAGGACGAAATGAAGGCTTTGGCGCTCAACGTCTACTATGTGTTGCGCGGCGAACGCGAAGCGAAAGAATACGAATAACCCCCTCATCTCCCTACCGGCTCCACACCTTTGCTGCCCAAAGCATAAGTGTGGAGCTTTTTGGTATATGTAACCGCAATTTGTGGGGGCATTCTTCATAACTTTGGCTTACAACGAAACTCACGATGCAACCACCGCGGCAATCGACAAGGCTCGCAACAATCCACCTAACTCAAAATATTGACAAACTTGCTCACACTACTTCGTGAAGAACTGAAAATCACCGATTTAAACAAACAACCTTAATACCTGAACGTGAACAACACGAAAGATATACTATTTTTTTGACACACTTATTCCATTTTTTCTTACAAATTGTTGTTTGTTTTTCAAAATACTTTCTATATTTGCAGCAGAGATTAACCGACAAAAGCAATGGGTAAAAGATAATTATGGCCAGGCATTTGCAGCCTGACGTTTGGATGGGCTTTCACTTCATTTTTCAGTCCACAAACAGTACCCTACTACTTATCAGCACAACTTTGCAATGCGGTTTCCTCCCGATGCAGCGTGTCAGTGAGTTTTTACCACAAGAGGATGTGCCTCCTGCCGTTGCCGTACAAATAACCGATTTGCACATTCCCGAAACAGCCCATGAATAAATTATACACCTTACTCGCGGCCTCGCTGCTGGCTACCACAGCTACAGCCGAGGAAAATGCCCCGATTTTCGAAACTTCATTCAACACAGCCGAGGATTTTGCAGCCTGGACGGTGAAAGATGTCAACAAGGATGGAACGACGTGGACCTTCAATGCCGAAACCACGCCCCACGTATATTACCAATACCACAACACCAACACGGGCGACGATTGGCTGATTTCGCCCGAAATCACCCCTGCGGCCGACGGAACGCTCATGGTTCACTACCTGTTTAAGGGCAGTTCCTTCGGCGAATCCTTTGAGGTGTACACCGGCACCGGCGGGGTGGAAACGATGAAAAAACTCGAAAAAACCTATACCAAGGTGCTCGATAAAAACATGTCGGGCTACTTCCTTTACGAGGCTAAGGCCGGCGTGCCCTTCCGCTTTGCCTTCCGTGCCACCTCGAAGCCCAATACCTGGCGCTTGTCGCTTTCGAAAGTAAGCGTGAAGGCGGTACAGAACCCGGTAGACTTGCGCGTGAGCGAAATTATTTCGCCCGTCACGGCCGAGGGACTGGGACAGGAAACGGTGAAGGTGCGACTGACGAACGATGGTAAGGTGGATGCCAAAAACTTTAAAGTGGGACTGAGCATCGATAGTGTGCAGGTGGCTACCGAAACGGTACAGGCTACACTGGCGCCCGGACAGTCGATGGACTACACCTTTACGGCCAAAGCCGACCTTTCGACTCCGCGTAAACTCTACCAGCTGAAGGCGTGGACAGAACTCGCTGGCGACCTTGACTCGCAAAACGACACGACAACGGTGAACATCCGCCATAAAGCGCCGGCTACGGTGCCTTATACCATGGGATTTGAGCCGAACGAATATACCGACGACATCAAAATCATGAACCTGAACAAGGATGATGGCTCGTGGGACATTAACCTCGACATGAGCAGCTGGTTCAGAATGGCACGCACGGGTATCGGCTGTTTGGCTTACAACTACAACAAGGATAATGCGGCCGACGACTGGGCTTTCCTCGAACCTATCCAAGTGGAGGCGGGCTACTATGCCTTTAAGTTCTGGTACTCGGGCGACGATAATCACCCCGAAAAGTTTGGCCTTTACTATGGCGATTCGGCTTCGCCTGAGGCTATGAAGAACACGGTAGTGGAATATGCGCCCTTTGCCCGTGGGGCCTACGAGGAGTCGATTCACATCATTCACTTCGACAAGCCGCAAACGGTTTACTTCGGTTTCCATGCCTTCAGCGATAAGAACCATAACTGGATTTGCATTGACGACATCAGCATCAGCAAGGTGACGAACGAGGATGTCGACCTGTCGCTCACGAGCTTTGCGACTCCGTTTGACTATGTGCGTCAGGGCAATGGCAAGGACGTGGTGTTCGAACTGCGCAACGTGGGTATCAAGGACGTCGATGCACACGTCACGCTGAACATTGATGGTGCCAAAAAGCAAGAGGCTGATGTCAAGGTTAAGGCGCAGGAATTTAAAAACTGCTCGTTCGGCGGTGCGCTCGAAGGTTTGGCACAGGGCAAACACAGTATCGAGGTGATTGCTAAAAACGATGCTGACGTGAATGTGCTGAACGATACGCTCCGCAAGGACATCGTGATTTTGGGCGATGCTGTGGCGCTTTGGGACTTTGAAACGGCTGAGGTGCCTGCCGAACTCAAGGTGCGTGTGGCCGATAAAGGCACGGTGAACCCGGATGCCGGCGAAGAATTCAACGAAATGGGTGTGGGCATTTTCAACCTCAAGGCACACCCCATGCTGGGCGAACATGTGCTGGCTATGACCAGCTGGCTTGAGGGCACTGAAGTGGCTGACCGCTGGCTGGTGCTGCCGAAAATGAAGGTGACGAGCGAGGATAGCTACTTTGTGTGGGATGCGAACTCGTTTAACCCGAACTTCCTCGAAAGCTACGAGGTGCAGGTGGCTGAAGGCGAGGACAACGAAATGAAATACTCAAAGGTGTACAGCGTGACGGCTGAGAGCGTGAATGCCAAGACGCACGGTGTGAGCCTGGCGAAATATGTGGGCAAGGATGTGTATGTGGCCATCCGCTTGCGTTCGCGCATTGCCGACTGCCTGATTCTTGACAACCTGGGCTTCTACGGTGGTCTGACGCAGGGCATTGGTTCTACTTCGGTAACTTCGGCTCCGGCTATTGTGCTGAGCGGTGATGCCTTGACGCTGTCGGGCGGTGCTGCGCAGGTAACGGTGGTTGATGCTTCGGGCCGTGTGCTGCTCAACGAATACACGCAGCGTGTTAACATTGCTTCGCTTCCTGCCGGTGTGTATGTGGCCAAAGTGGTTACAGACAATGGACAGAGCCTGAGCTACAAATTCGTGAAAAAATAATGAGAACGTAAGGTTCTGACTACTTAAATGACAATGAAGTCGTCAGAACTTTTATGAAATTCAATCTTCGTCAGAAAAGTTTAGACGACTTCAATCCCCCCCCCGCG
>FR901707.1:0-6128 GCA_000437675.1 Prevotella sp. CAG:891 | reverse complement strand
GTTTTATGCTACAAAGGGGTACAAAAAAACGGCGTGTCATGGTTTCGCAGTGAATGCTGAAATCATGGCACGCCGTTGAGCGTATAAATTACGTTTGCTTATTTGCGGAAGTTGTCCAAACCGGTTTGCAGGAAGTTGACGAACTTGTCGACATCCTCGTCAAACGAGTAAGAACTGTTGAGCGGTTTGCCGTTCTGGTCAACGAGCACATAGAAAGGCTGTGCGTTGGCGCCGAACTTTGAACGCTGCAAGTAGCTCCACTTGTCGCCCACGGTGCGGAGCGTCGTGGTGCTGCCGTTTTCCTGTACTTCGATGGGTTCGGGAAGCGGCGTTTTTTCGTCGACATAGAGCGAGATGAGTACATAGTCCTTCATGAGGAGGTCGCGTACCTTGGCATCGTGCCAAACGGCGAGTTCCATTTTGCGGCAGTTCACGCAGCCATGGCCGGTGAAGTCTACTACAACGGGTTTACCCGTTTGACGAGCGTAAGCCATACCGGCTTCGTAGTCGCGGAACTTAGCTTCGATTTTCACAGGGTCGAGGTTGAAATCCTGCGTCGAAATGGGCGGTGCAAAGGCACTGACAGCCTTGACGGGAGCACCCCAGAGGCCGGGAACCATGTAGACGGCAAAGGCCAGCGAAACGAGGGCCATGAAGAAACGGGGCACCGAGGTGTTGCGTTCGTCGGGATCGTCGTGGGGGAACTTGAGGAAGCCGAGCAGGTAGATACCCAACAGGGCGAAAATAATAATCCAAAGAGCCAGGAAGGCTTCGCGGTCGAGCAGGTGCCAGCCGTAAGCGAGGTCGGCCACCGAGAAGAACTTGAGGGCAAAGGCCAACTCAAGGAAACCGAGGGTTACCTTGACGCAGTTCAACCAACCACCGCCCTTGGGTGCACTCTTGAGCCACGTGGGGAAGAGGGCAAACAGCGTGAACGGCAGGGCCAAAGCTACGGCAAAGCCTAACATACCAATGGTGGGAGCAAGGGCTGAACCACCCGTGGTGCTGACTTCGACCAAAAGGAAGCCGATGATGGGACCGGTGCACGAGAAGCTGACGAGCGAAAGCGTGAAGGCCATGAGGAAAATACTCAGCAAACCAGTGGTTTTTTCGGCCTTGCTGTCGACTGCTGAACCCCATGACGAGGGCAGCGTGATTTCGAATCCGCCGAAGAAGCTGGCGGCAAACACCACGAGCATCAGGAAGAAGAGGATGTTGAAAATGGCATTCGTCGAAAGGTCGTTGAGCGCACTGGCACCGAAGATACTGGTGATAATGAGGCCGAGCGATACATAAATTACCACAATCGAAATACCATAGGTTATGGCATCGCGAATACCCTTTTTACGATTGCCCGAACGCTTCAGGAAGAAGCTCACGGTCATGGGAATGATGGGCCACACACAGGGGGTTACAAGGGCTACAAGACCGCCGACGAAACCGAGGAAGAAGATGTAGTACCAGGCTTTTCCGGCTACATCGCCCGTGGCACCCTGACCAAAGGCTTTGAGTTCGTCGATTACGGGCGTCCACAGCGCCTTGGCAGCTGTGCTATCAATGGGTTGTACGGCCAGAGCCTCGCCTTCGCCCTCAGGATTTGCCTGAGCAGCAGAGGCACTGTCGGCAGCAGCTTTTTCGGCCTCGGCCTTTTTAGCGGCTTCGGCAGCTTTGTCGTCGGCCTTGGCTTCGGCAGCAGCGGCAGCCGGACCGTCGGTACCGGCGAGTTTAGCGTCTACGCTGGTGGGGGGCAAACAGTTTTCGTCGTTGCACGCACCGTAGCGCAGGTATCCTTTGAGTTCGTAATTCTTGTCGGTGAGTTCCACACGCTGGGTAAAGGTGGCAGTGCCTTCAAAGTACGACACAGGCATTTCGAAAATGGGGTCCTGCATACGTTTTACGCCAGCACCGGGCTTCAGTCCGCCCTTGAGTTTGGCGCCTTTGATTTTGTCCACACCGAAGCTTGCAGCAGTAGGTCCGCCTTCAGCAATGTCTGTAGAATAGATGTGCCATCCTGCATCGGCTTTACCCGTAAAGACGATGTCGATGGTGGTCGGATTAACGCGCTTGTACTGCACGCTAAAGTTGACCTGTGCTTGTACGGCATTGAACACCGCTACCAGCACCAAGAGTGACAAGGTTACGAATTTCTTCATTTTTCAAAAAAAAGTATGAGGTTGATCTTTTATTTCTTGCATTTCTTGCTTGATTTGCAAGGCCTTTGGCTGCGACAAAAAGCGCAACTTAGGCAATTTGTAGCTGCAAAAGTACAATAAATAACTTGATTCAAAGGAAAAACAAAACAATTTATACGCGATTTGTCATAATTATTCGTTGAAATTCGGGCATTTTGTCAGATTTCGGGCAAAAAAAAACGAAAGTCTTCACATTTTCCGGCGAGGGAACGTGTAAAGACTTTCCATTTTTTCCTGTTTTTTTTCGATAAATGTTCAGCAAAAACAGGTCTTTTTTTTACAACAAGTAACCGCCCGTGCGGTAACGCGCGACAGGCGGCATTACTTGAACACTACGTCGAAGGGCAACACGCCCACCTGCATACGGGCTACAGCCTTGCCGTCTTTCTTGAACTCGCTGATGAAGCCGCGTTCCGAGAAGGCCAAGGGCGAAGCCGACGAACCAATCACAATGTGACCATTGGCGGGGTTGATGTTGAGCGCCGAAGGCAGACCCACCTTTTGGGCATTTTCGAGCGGCACGTTGACGGCCGAGTTGTCGATGGTGTGAATGCGTTCAAGGCTGTCGATGGTTGCCACATCGTTCTGATAATCAGAGGTAAAGTGCAGCACATACAGGTCGTTGCCATCCATGGCGCAAATGCCGCCGGTGCAAAAATCGGTTACTTCGCCCGTGCGACTCACCTTCTGCACCTTGGGCTGCACGGTGGCATAATCGCCCTGACACATCACAAAGAGTTCGCCGATTTTGTTGGCCATGATTTGGCTGGGGTTCAGACCTACAGCAATTTCGCCGTTGTGCTGAAAGGTGGCTTCGTCAATGATTACCACTTTCTTGCCGTCGGCATAGTTTTGCTCGAAGTCACCGCTCATGGCCACATAAATTTTGCCGTTGGCCGCAACCATGTCGTAAGGATAGGCACCAACGTGAACCGAACCCTGCAGCTCGTAGTTCGTCGTGTCCATACGGGTTACATAGCCTTCGGGGCCGTAGTTTATCAAATACACATAGCCGTTTGAGCCACACACGTCCCAAGCGCCCACAGTGCTCGAAGTCTGCACCTTTTTAATCACTTTCAGCGTCTGGGCATCGAGCACCCACAGCAGGTTCGAACCGTTCATGGGCACATAAATGCGCGAACCGTACTTCACGGCGTGTTCGGGGGTATCGCCGAGCGACTGCTGGTTCACGGTGTTGAAATAGTCGAGATTCACAGTCAATGAGTCGTTCATGCCGGGAATATAGTCGATGCCGCCGGCAATTCCGGCAAACTGATTGCCCTGAGTCACCACAAACATGGGCGAAACCAGTCCCTTCACTTCGGTGGGCGGATTCAGGGGGGCTGAGTTTTCTTCATCGTCGCAGGCCGTCAGACCTACTGATACACACAGCGCAAGGGCTGCCAACTTTAAATACTTGAACATGAGGTTGAAATATTTTTGAATGATTTATTTTTTTTGCTTCGAAAAACTATTTCTTTGGAAATGGAAAATGCCTGAGAGCGGTTTATTCTATTTGGCGGTTTACTCTACTTAACGGCTCCCTCTACTTGGCGGTTTCGTCAGTTTAAAGGAGGAAAAGGCTCAGAACGCCCATACGGCCGAAAGTTTGTAGGCACGGCGCGGCATGGGGTAGCGCCGCACAATTTCGTACGAACGGTTGAAAGCATTGACAAGGTCGGCCCGCAAATCCAGGCGGTGACGGCCCAGCTGCCAGGAGCGGTAGGCGGCAAAGCCCCACTCGCTGTAGCGCGGCAAGGAGGTGGCAGGCAGGTGTTCGAGCGTGCTCCACCGCTCCGAAGCCCAAGTGGTATGGGCAACGAGCGATAGCCAGGGGTTTTCCCAGGCAAGCGAGGCTGCTCCGCTGTGGCGGGGAGTGTAGGGCAATTGGTTGCCATACGTTGCTGCCGTACTTACCGAACGGTCGGCGGCGCGTTGCAGACTGTAGTTGGTGGTGAGCACCAGCTGCTGACGGGGGGCCACACGCAGCGTGGTGTGGAGCGTCAGGTCGAGACCGCCCACGCGCACTTCGCCCAAGTTCACCGTGCGCCACACAAAGAGGTTATAGGGTATGCTCACAATGCGCTGCTCCACTTGATTGTAGTAAGCATCGGCTGTGAGCAGCATTTGCCACGGTCCGTAAGCGGTTTGCGCAGTCAGCCCCAGGTTGGTTTGGCGCGTCAGCTCGGGTTTCAGGTCGGTACTGCCCAAATGATGATAGTAGTTTTCGGTAAACGAAGGCATTCGGAACGCCTCTTTGTAGCCAGCACGCAAAAACACGCGCAAATGCCGTTGACCGACGGCGCGCACCGAGGCACTGACGGCTGGCGTAAGCCGCACCTCGTTGTCGGCAGCTTCGGCGCCGGGGCGGTGATTGGCATAAAGGTGACACAAACCGCGCAGCGTCAGGCTCACCGGACCGGCGTGCCAACTGGCCGAAAGGCTTTGCAGCCAAGTGTCGCGGCTCACCCGTTTGGTTGCGGGAAGGTTGCTGCTCAGGGCGGTATGGGCATAGTCGGTGGCATAGGCCAGGGCGATGTGGTGCGAAAAGTTGCGCTGCATTCCGGCGGTGAGGTAAACTTCGCGCTGATAGTACTTTTGGCGGGGAGCTCCTACGGCAATGGCGGTGTTGTGATGGGTATAATGGCTTTTTTGCCAATCGTATTTGGCGGCGGCAAAGGCGCTCCATGCTTTGTTTTGCCAAGTCCAGCGTGCCTGCCCGAAGGCTTGCTGCTCGGTGAGCTGCTCGTTGTTGTCGTTGACATACAGCACCACAGGGCCGGGCAAACGGCGATGATTGTGGTAAAAACTGGCAGCAGCGTGCAGTTGGCTGTGTGTCCACCGTTGTCGGGCATGGAGTTCGGTCTGTGCGGTCTGCATGCGGCTGTTGGCGCGCCGAAGGTGTTCGGAGGCCACGCCGTTTTCCACGTAGAACGGGTAATTATTGTCGGCATAGAACCAGTTGGCCGCTGCTCCCACCTGTGTGCGTTCGCTGGGCTGAACCGTAAGGCTGGCTGCGGGATTCCAGGTGTTGAAGGCGGCCTGACGCAGCGACACCGTGCCGTGCAGGGGCTGTTTGCCGGAGCGCAGGGGCTGTTCGAAGGGCGAAACCAGGTTGACCACGGCTGCTGCAAGGTTGCGCACGGGGCAGAGCAACCGGGCATAGTCGAGTGTTTGCAGTTCGATGGCGGCCAGCGCGTCGATGTTGAAGCGTTGCAGGTCGGTTTGTCCGTTTCGCACATCGCTCATGCCGAGGCCGTCGTAGGTCACCATGGTATGTGCGGCTCCGAGTCCGCGTACGCTCACGGTTTTCATGCCACCGGCGCCGCCGTAGTCGCGCACGGTGACGCCGGCCAAACGGCGCAGTGCATCGCCCGTATCGGTTATGCCGCGCTGTTTAAAGGCCATGCTGTCCATGCGTTGCACCGGTACGTTGGCGCTGATGCTTTCGTGTTTTCGCAGGGTGGTTACTTCGGCGGTTCGCAGGGTGTCCGGGTCAAGTTTTTGTGCCGCCGCGTACATCGCGCCGAGTACCAAACCTATAACCACAGCAACTGCCCGCCGGGCCTTGAAGCTCAGCAGTTTCATAAATGTTTTTTCGGGAAAAGTAAAGGAAATCCGGGGCACGAAGGGGGAGTCCCGGCCTCATAAAGGGGGTTGAAAGGTATCCTCTGCACCCCTCCTCGGGGGTTGGTCAAAGGGTTGAACCGGATACGGGCGTGTAAGGCCACGATGGCGTTTCCGGCTCGTGCCAACGGCAGGTTTTCTGGCTTGCCCTTGCATGGTCCGCCTTCCCGTGGCTGATGCAGCTCACAGTGGCCAAAGTGGTACCATGCGGTAAGAAAAGGCTTACAGCAGCGGGACTGCACGGGATTTTCACCCGTTTCCCTCATCCGTTGTCGGGTGCAAAAGTAATGAAATATCGGCAAAGCGTCG
>FR901706.1:14887-15577 GCA_000437675.1 Prevotella sp. CAG:891 | reverse complement strand
AAATCTTGAAATTCATAAAAGTTCAGACGACTTCATACTTAAAATCACGTTCTTGCATCGCATTCCAACATCTACATACAGAATAACAATCAACCACAACTAACGTAAACTATGATAGAATATATACGCGGAACCGTGGCCGACCTGACCCCTACGCAGGCTGTCATCGAAGCATCAGGGGTAGGTTATGCGCTTTTTATTTCACTCAATACTTATTCGACCGTACAAGGAAAAAACGAAGCCAAACTTTATGTGTATGAATCCATACGCGAAGATGCCTACCAACTTTACGGGTTTGCCACCAAGATGGAGCGCGATCTGTTTGTGTTGCTTATTTCAGTGTCGGGCATTGGCGGACAGATAGCCCGTATGGCCCTGTCGGCCTTTACGCCTGCTGATTTGTCGAACATTATTGAGTCGGGCGATGAACGTTCGCTGAAAAGTGTGAAAGGAATCGGGCCGAAAGCTGCACAGCGTATATTGGTAGAATTGAAGGGCAAAACCACCTTCTGTATGGGCGGCAGCACTTCGGGCGGAAACGCCGAAACAGCTCGTGCAGCCCAGCTGCCCGTGGTAGACGAAGCCGTGCAGGCATTGGCCGTATTGGGATTCGCACCTGCTCCTACGCAGAAAGTTGTGTTGAAAATTGTGAGCGACGAACCCGGCATTCCTGTTGAAGGAATCATAAAA
>FR901706.1:0-14862 GCA_000437675.1 Prevotella sp. CAG:891 | reverse complement strand
CTGTTGAAGGAATCATAAAAAAAGCACTGAAAATGCTGTAAAACTCGTTTAATCTTGTAATTTTGCAGACATTTGTGGTGCCGTACCTGGTATCTATTAAAACAAGTTACGATTAGCTTTTGAAAAATACTGTCTATCTCCTGTTCGTGATGCTCACACCTTTCGGGGTGGGAGCAGTTCAAGCCTCATTCATGGGTGGCTATCGTGTGACATCAGAAACTGCTGGTTATAAGGCGGTTTCTGACACTTTGCCGTATGTAAAGAAAACAACGCTTTTAACCCTTGGCGACACAGTCAAAGGGCCGGTAGACCTGAAAGATCCGGAAAATCTGAAAAATGAGGCGGAATATGATGATAAGACGGGTGGCTACTTTTTTGGTACGAAACTGGGCGATGACTTTTTAGACACACCCTTTTCGCTGACATGGGACGAATACCAGAAAATGATGATGCGCCGTTCGGTGGCAGCTTACTACCGCAACAAAAACGCACAGGCTTTTAAAGAGAAAGGCAAAGATAAATTTGACTTTACGGATATGCACTTTAACCTCGGCCCGCTTGAAAAAGTGTTTGGCCCGGGTGGCGTGCGTATCAAAACACAGGGTTCGGCAGAACTGAAAATCGGTGCCAATACGCGTTTCACAGATAATCCCAGTTTGTCGGAACGCAACCGCAAGGTGTTTGGCTTTGACTTCGACGAAAAAATCAACCTTAGCCTGAACGGTAAAGTAGGCGACAAGGTGAACATGGACTTTAATTACAACTCAGATGCCACGTTCGACTTTGATTCGCAAAACATTAAACTGCGCTACGAAGGCAAAGAAGACGAGATTATAAAATTGGTTGAGGCCGGAAATGTCAGTATGCCTACCAACTCGTCGCTGGTGCGTGGTGCCACATCGCTCTTTGGTGTGCGTACCGACATGCAGTTCGGTAAACTTAAGTTGAGTACGGTAATTTCGCAAAAGAAATCGGCTTCGTCAAGCGTTAGTTCGCAGGGCGGTTCGCAGTTGACTAACTATGAATTTTCAGTCGATGCCTACGATGAGAACCGCCACTTCTTCTTAGGCCATTTTTTCCGCAATCGCTACGACGACAACATGAAGCAACTGCCTACCGTGTCGTCGGGTGTGACGATTAACCGCGTCGAAATATGGGTGACCAATAAAACCGGTGCCACCAGCGATACACGAAACATTGTAGGTTTGACCGACTTGGCCGAACACGAAAATATATCGAATTCGATGTGGACACCTACGGGCGAAATAAATCCCGAAAACGCATCGAATACACTTTATTCAACCCTGAATACGTCGTTGGCAGCTGCACGCGACATTTCGCAGGCAACCCAGGTGCTCGATGGAGCCGGCCTGGTGGGGGGTGTGGATTATGAAAAACTGGAGTCGGCCCGTAAGTTGTCGAGTTCGGAATATAGCGTAAACACCACCTTGGGCTACGTGTCGCTCAAGCAGACCCTGCAAACAGATCAAGTGCTTGCCATTGCCTATGAATATACCTACAAGGGCAAGACTTATCAGGTGGGTGAGTTCTCGTCTGACCGTAAGGACAATAAAGAAGTACTCTTTGTAAAGTCGCTGAAAAATACGGCCTGTACACCGCAAATGGGTAACTGGGACTTGATGATGAAGAACGTCTACTCTTTGGGTGCTACATCGGTGCAGAAAGATAAGTTTAAACTCGACATCAAGTTGCTGTCGGATACAGCCGGCGTGTATCTGAGCTACATTCCGGAACCCGGCATCAAGGATAAAAAAATTCTTTCACTTGTCGGACTCGACAGGTTGAATAACAACAATAAAATCGGGGCAAACGGTTACTTTGACTTTGTTGAAGGATACACCATCGATGCCTCGAGCGGCCGTGTGTATTTTCCCACGGTAGAGCCTTTTGGCAAGGGATTGGCAAAAGCCATCGGCAATGATGCCATTGCCGAAAAGTATGTGTTCCAGGAGCTGTACGATTCAACTCGAACCGTGGCCCGGCAAATAGCCGAAAAAAATAAGTATATCATTACGGGTGCTTACAAAGCAACACGCAATGATGAAATTTATTTGGGTGCCATGAATATTCCGCGTGGCTCGGTGCTGGTAACTGCCGGCGGACAAACCCTGATGGAAGGTTCCGACTATAGTGTCGACTATAATTCGGGCGTGGTGCGCATTCTGAATAAGAGCATTCTGGATGCCGGCACAAACATCAACGTAAGTCTGGAAAGTAATACTGACTTTGGCATGCAGCGCAAAACCATGTTTGGCATGAATTTTGAGTATGACTTTTCCAAAGACTTTAAGGTGGGTGGTACGTTCATGCACTTGGGTGAAAAGCCTCTTACCACTAAAGTGGCTATGGGCTCCGAACCGCTGAACAACACGCTTTGGGGACTGAACCTTTCGTGGAAAAAAGAGAGCCAACGACTGACTGACTGGCTCGATAAGTTGCCATTGTTGCATTGCACGGCTCCTTCGAGCATTAACTTTACTGCCGAGTTCGCTCAGCTGATTGCCGGAAAGAGTAGGGGAGCGCAGGGTAATGCGTCGTATATCGATGATTTCGAAAATTCGAAAAGTCAGATTGATATTTCGAATCCGTTGGAATGGACGCTTTCGAGCGTTCCGTCGATTTTCCCTGAATCGAAATTTACCGGCGACATTCGCTATGGCTACAACCGTGCGCTGTTGGCCTGGTATTACATCGACCCCTTGTTCACACGCAGATCATCGAGCCTTACGCCCGGACATATCAAGGGCGACTTGGCTCAACTTTCCGACCCCGACGTGCGCGAGGTGTATAAGAGTGAATTGTTCCCGAACAAGAGTGTCAATATGCAGGAGTCGAACACGCTGAATGTGTTGAACCTTGCCTATTATCCCAACGAACGCGGTCCTTACAACCTGGACCCTTCGCTCGACGAAAACGGCCATCTGCTCAATCCCGAAAAACGATGGGGCGGCATGATGCGTAAGATTGATAATTCAGACTTCGAAACAGCCAACATCGAATATATCGAATTTTGGATGCTCGACCCCTTTATCAAGGCACGCGATGCCGGAACTACTTTCAGCGGTGATCTGTATTTTAACTTGGGCGAAATTAGCGAGGACATTCTGAAAGACGGCAAAAAATTCTATGAAAGCGGATTGCCGGTTGATGGCGACCCTACGCAGTACACTGAAACCGTGTGGGGACGTGTGCCCGTGCAAAGCACTGCTACTTATGCCTTTAACACGGCCAGTGGATCGCGCGCCAAACAAGACGTGGGTTACAATGGCCTAAGTTCGGAGGAAGAAAAATCGTATCCGGCTTATGCCAACTTCCTCGCTGCTGTTCAGGCAAAGGTGCGACCTGAGGTGTACGATTCGTTGCTTCGCTCGCCTTCGGCCGATAAGTATCATTATTTCAGAGGCTCGGACTACGATCGCGAACAACGTTCAATTCTGAATCGTTACAAATACATCAATAACCCGAATGGTAACTCGGTCGATAGTGAAAATTCGCCCGAGAGCTACAGTACTGCCTACAAGACACAACCCGATGTGGAGGATATCAACCAGGACTTCACACTGAATGAGTACGAAAAATATTACGAATATCGCGTACGCATTTCGGAAGATGCCATGCAGGTGGGACAGAACTATATCGTAGACAAACGCGTGTCGAGCCAAAAGACACGCGACGGAAAGGTGCGTGATTACACCTGGTACCAGTTCCGTATTCCGGTTGATCAGTACGACAGACGCGAAGGCGGTATTTCAGACTTCTCGTCTATACGTTTTATGCGTATGTTCATGACCGGGTTTAGCAAACCGGTGGTGCTTCGTTTGGCTACGCTGAACTTGGTGCATGGTGAATGGCGAGCTTATGAGCAGGCATTGTATCATGGTAAAGCACCTGAAACCAGCGGAAAACTGGAAGTGAGCGCGGTGAACTTTGAGGAAAACAATGCAAAGGAACCCGTAAACTACATTCTGCCACCGGGTATTAGCAGAGTGGTAGACCCCGGACAGACGCAGATTTTGCAAAACAATGAGCAGTCGCTGGCTATGACGGTGAAGACCCTCTCGTCGGGCGACGCACGTGCTGTGTATAAAAATACGAACCTCGATTTACGCCGCTACAAGCATTTGCAAATGTTTACGCATGCCAACTCGCTGAAGGGAGAAACCGAAGTGAAGGATGGCGAAATGGCACTATTCGTACGTTTGGGAGCAGACTACAAAAGTAACTTCTATGAGTACGAAATTCCATTGAAAATAACTCCGCCCAAAAAGTATGCTGATAATGCAACCAGTGCCCGCATCGTTTGGCCCGAAGAAAATATGCTCGATATTGATTTGAGCCTGCTGACTTCGGCCAAGAACAACCGAAATAAACAAAAGGCATTGGGCTTGGCTTCTTTTTCGGAACTTTACTCGGAGTACGATCCCAACCGCCCGAACAACAAAGTGAGTGTGATGGGTAATCCTTCGTTGGGCGAAGTGCGTACCATCATGATTGGTGTGCGCAATAAGTCGCGTAGCGTACAGCATGTCGAGGTGTGGGCCAATGAATTGCGCTTGCAGCAGTTTACCAACAAGGGCGGATGGGCTGCGCAGTCGCAGCTGAATCTGCAACTGTCGGATGTGGCTTCGATTGACTTGACCGGACATATCGAAACTGAAGGCTTCGGCGGTTTGGAAGAAACCGTCAGCCAACGCCGTGATAATAATTTGTATGAATATTCAGTCACTACCAATGTTCAGGCAGGTAAGTTCCTGCCTGAAAAGGTGAAACTGAATGCATCCATCTATTATTCATACTCTAAGCAGCGCACATCGCCGCGCTACAATCCCTTGGACACGGATATGGAATTGTCGGATGCCTTGGATGCTCTGAAAACCAAAGCTGAAAAAGATTCACTGAAGAATATTGCCGAAAATGTAATCGTAAATAAAAACTTCAGTATCACTGGAGCGCGGTTTAACATCAGCACCAAACGCCACCCCATGCCTTACGACCCGGCTAACTTTACCTTTGGTTATGCTTACTCGTCGCGCAACACCACGGGAGAAACAACGGCTTGGGAAAAAGACCAAAACTGGAAGTATTCGTTCAACTATAACTGGAGTCCGAATTTCAAACCTTTCGAACCTTTTAAAAAGAGCAAGAAAAAGTCGAAGTGGTTCAAGATTCTGAAAGACCAGAGTATCAGCTATTTACCCCAGAATATTGGCTTCAACTCTGATATTACACGCTCATATTATGAGTTCCAGGAACGCGATATTGAGAACCTGAACAGTAACAGTTTGCCGCTGACTTGGTCGAGCGACTTCCTGTGGAATCGTTCGTTCCAGTTGCGTTGGGATTTGACAAAACAGATTCATGCCAACTTCTCGTCGGGCACGAACGCTGAAATTGAACAGCCCTATACGGCTGTGAACAAAGATTTGTATCCCGATCGTTACGCAGCCTGGAAAGACTCTGTTTGGCATAGCATCAAGCAACTTGGACGTCCGCTTTCCTATCAGCAGAATTTCGATTTGTCGTGGAAACTGCCTTTGAACAAGCTCCCCTTGTTTGACTGGCTTACAGCCGATGTGGCATACAATGCTACTTACAACTGGGTACGCGGAGCAGAGTTGCAGGATGGCTCTTCGATGGGTAATACGGTAAATAACTCGCGCAATATTACCGGAAACAGCCGATTGAATTTGGAAACGCTGTATAATCATGTTCCCTTCCTGAAGCAGGTGAACCGAAAGTATTCACAGACGCCCAGAAGTAAAAAGGACGAAGACCCGAAGAAAAAGTATTTCCAAAAAGAATTGCAACTGAAGTCGGATACCACCCTGACACTGAAGCATAACCAAAAGTCGAAAAAGGTGAAGGTGGTGGCCATCCGTCCCGATGGCTCACGCTATCCGCTACGTTTTAAAGTGCTTGACAATAATCAAATTGTCGTTTTGTCGAAAGACACGGCACGGGTAAAGATAACCGTGAGCCCGCGCAAACGGAAGGAAGACCAAGGATGGTTTAAAGCTGTGCAGATGGGTACGCGTTTCCTCATGATGGTGCGCAATATCAGCGTGAACTATACCAATAAGTTTAACCTGAACCTGCCCGGTTTTATGCCAAACATCGGCGACGTGTTCGGTCAGGGTAAGGGTACGGCAGGTCTGGCACCCGGACTTGATTTCGCTTTTGGTATGACTGGCGAGGATTATGTACGCAAGGCAGCCGACCGCGGCTGGTTGCTGATGGCCGATAGCGTCATCACACCTGCAACGAGCAATCATACCGAATCGTTCCAACTGCGTGCTACTTTGGAACCTTTCCGCGATGTGAAGATTGACCTGAATGCTTCGCGCAATGTTACCCGTAACAAGAGCATTCAGTATATGTTTGCCGGAATGCCTACAACCCAAACGGGTTCGTTCTCGATGACCACCATTTCAATAGGTTCGGCATTCGAGAAATTGGGTTCGCCCGATAAGGGGTATCACAGTAAAACATTTGCGAAATTTGTGAATTCGCTTGAAACTTACCGTTCGCAAATTGAAGCTAAATATGCAGGAGCTGTTTATCCGGTAGGTTCTGATTTGGCAGGAAAACCATTTAATCCTGAAAACGGTACCGTAAGCGCATACTCGCCCGAAGTAATGATTCCGGCATTCCTGAATGCTTACACCGCAGGCAATACGGGTCTTGACATATTCCCGGCGCTGACGAAGCTACTTCCCAACTGGAATATCAGTTACGGAGGTTTGGCCAAATTGCCCAAAATGAAGAAGATATTTAAAAGCTTTAATCTGAATCATTCGTATAAAAGTGTATATTCAGTTGGTTCATATAATACCTTCTCGAGCTACATGGAGTACATGAATGGCTTCGGCTTTGTGAATGATGTGGCAACGGGTAATCCGATACCTTCTTGCATGTACGACGTATCGACCGTAAGTATTAACGAAAGTTTCTCGCCCTTGATTGGTGTGGATATGACTTTCCAAAATAACATTACGGCAAAAGTTGAAATGCGCAAAACACGCGTGTTGATGCTGAGCATGACTTCACAGCAACTCAGCGAAACACGTTCGAACGACTTTGTGATAGGTTTAGGCTATAAAATAGCCGACTTGAACCTTTTTGCTCCCAAACGAACCGTAAGGTCGAAGACAAGCGGAAAGGGAAAAAATAAAACCATAACCACGAATGCTAATGGCTTTGCCAATGACCTTAACTTGCGCTTGGATTTTACCTTGCGCAATCAGAGTGCATTGAATCGCGATATTCTGACGCAACTGACGCAGGCTACCAGTGGTAATAAAGCTGTTCAGGTGTCGTTCTCGGCAGATTATGCTTTGAGCAAAATGCTGACACTTACGGCCTATTACGATCGGCAGATGAACAAACCGCTGCTTACCTCTTCCTCGTATCCGGTAACAACACAGGATTTTGGTATCAGCCTTAAGTTTATCTTAAACCGATAAGCAGCCCTCAGACTATCGTAACAGGAAAGCCTGATTTTATGTTTCTGTATAGCATAAGCAGTGCTGTGGCGCCCATGACTATAAATGGGGGTCGGGGCATGGCTTATGCTATCCATATTCATTCAAGATTAACATTTTATGAAAATATTCCGATTTATTGCCAATAAGAACAATGACGCTGCAACAGATGAGGCTATGGGCGTGCTGACCATTCCAGACACTGCATTGCTGATTCAGAAACGTCCTTTCTTTATCCCTGACTTTACGAAACAGTGTTTGGCAAATCTCTGTGTGGCAGTTCGGATTAACCGCTTGGGACGTAGCATTCATAATCGCTTTGCCGAGCGCTATTATGATGCAGACCACTTGACCCTTGGCGTACATTTTGTGGCACAGGATTTGCTGGATACTCTTAGACAACAAGGTTTGCCTTGGGATTTGGCTGTAGGATTCGATAATGCTGTGGCTGTATCCGAACAAACGTCCCCTTCTGTTGGCCCAGGGGTGAAAGTGGGTATTTCGGTCGATGCTGAAACCTGTGAAACCATTGTTCCGCAATTAGTGTTGACCCAAATAAATACACAGATAGCTCATATCAGCCGACATTACACCTTGCGTCAGGGCGACTTGCTGTTGTTGCCACTAACAACTCTGGACGGAATACGCGTGGATATCGACACCCATTTAAAGTTGACAGCCAATGGCGAAGAACTTCTGGCTTTCAACATAAAATAAGGCTTGGCTGTATAATGTATAAAATAAAGGCTTGGCTGTCGCCTCTTTTAAAGTTTGTCACTCATCATGAAGGAATGGGGCTGTATTCATCAACAAAGAACATGCATGTCAATAAAGTTTTGAATCAGCATATATCCCAGAAATGAAGAGTGCCAGGCAACCATTCATTTTCTTAGCATCCGATAAAATGAAAAGATACCCTTTACTTTTGATAGCAGGCTTATCGTTGTCGGCCGTTTCGATGTCGGCTCAGATACAGCAAAAAGCTTTACAGATTCAGTTGGGACATTTGTTGCCGACAGATTCGGTGTGCGTGTATGTTGAGTATCCGGAGTTCGAACCTTTGACCAAAGACGAAGTAAAAAAACTTAAAGCACAAGGGTTTGAGCCAGAACATGATGTGAAGTTGAACGTGACGAAAAGCCTGAGTCGCGGAGAAACGGTGCTTGATGTAAACTTTGTGCCCGTTGTGAAACGCCGGAACAAGTGGCTTCGCGTGAAAAATTGTGAGGTGAAGAGTCGCATTATCGGTCCCCGTTTATCGTCTGCACAGCAAACATTGCTGCGAACCACCCAACAAGTTAAACGTGCAGCCCGTTACGCACCTCACTCTGTGTTAGCACAAGGAAAATGGGTAAAAATCAGAGTTAAAAAAGAAGGCGTGCATCAGTTAAGCCATGCGCAACTGAAAAAGATGGGCTTTACCGATCCTGCCAAGGTAAAACTTTACGGATATGGAGGCAGACTTTTACCCGACGTATTTACGTTTCAAAATGCAGATGCACTGATTGATGACTTGAATGAAGTGCCTTTGTACCGTCGCGGAGAATCTGTTCTCTTTTTTGCCGAAGGATTGTTGAAGTGGTCAGAGGATGGCAAATTTCAGAAGAACACATTCTCAAATTACAGCTATTACTTCCTGACAGAAGGTGAGAATCCTGCTTCGTTCACAACCCTCGAAAAAACTGCTGGTAGTGCCGCAAAAGTAAATCAAGTTAAAGCTTTGGCACTCAACGATAACGATGCTTTTGTGTGGTATGGTGGCGGACGAGACTTTTATGATTCTAAAGATACTGAAAACCCCACCACATATACGCTGAAGCTACCAGGAAATGTCGGAGGAACTTCTACTGTAAATTACGACGTGTCTGCCCAGTCTTCTAACGGAGCTGTGACGGTAAAAGTGATGCAGGCTGGTGGTTCGGGCGAATCGCAAGCACTGATATCGCGATTTGGTGAAGGAGAATCTGCACGCGGTTATCGCAACTCATTTCAGACCGAAATGGGTACCGAAGAAACCTTTATCGTAAAGAGTTCGGCATCAGGCAGACTTAATTATTTATCGTGTGTATATGATCAGCGACTTTCGTCCAAATATACAACCCAAGCATTTTCAGCCCATACAAAAGACGCGGTTACATTCGAAGTTGCCGATGCGGATGCCAATACCCGCGTGTGGCAAATAGGAGATGCTGAAACAGTTCTCTCAGAATTGCCTGGAGAACTGAATGGCACAACCTACAATGCGTATGCAGCAGATGGCAGTAAACGCTTTGTATTGGTTGATGTAACGAAAACGTACGACAGCCCCGAAGTCGTAGGTGCTGTAGCCAATCAGGATTTGCATGCCGACACTGCTTGCGATTACGTCATAATTGTGCCGGCTTCAGGCAAACTTACGGCGCAGGCAGAACGATTGGCTGAAGCACACCGACAAAAGCAAAATTTGCGGGTAAGGGTAGTCAATGCCGGACAACTTTACAATGAATTTTCTTCGGGTACGCCCGATGCGGCAGCATATCGTCGTTATTTGAAAATGCTTTATGACCGTGCCGAAACTCCCAACGATGCTCCCAAGTATCTGTTGCTTTTCGGCGATTGTGTGTATGACAACCGCATGATAACCAGCGAATTTAAAGGCGGAAATCCCGATGATTATTTGTTGGCATACGAGCGCAACGACCATGAAAACTATGTGCGTCAAGTGTATTCCATCGGTACGTTGCACAGCTTTGTAACCGACGATTACTTTGCACTGCTTGATGATAATGAAGGCAAGAACCAGTCGCTGGAAAAGATTGATTTAGGTGTGGGGCGTTTTCCGTGCAATACTGAAGAAAAGGCCAAATGGTTGGTTGACCAGAGCATTTCTTACATGGAAAATAAAAAAACAGGCTCATGGAAAAATAAAATGTGGGCGATTGGCGATTCGGGCGACGATAATCTACACATGGACGATGCAGAAAAAGTGTCGAAGCAAGTTGCCAGTTCAATGAATGGAAGTTTCCTGCTGCGTAAAATTTATCCCGATGCCTATAGCGTGACGCTCGAGGCAAAAGGTGCCACCTATCCGGAAGCAACGCAAAAGTTAAAGACAGCTATGCAGCAAGGTGCCCTTATCTTCAATTACAACGGGCATGGTCGTCCAGACCGCTTGTCGCATAAGTTCCTGCTTGACAAAAAAGACATGACAGATAACATCAGTCAGTCTGCTCCGTTGTGGATTTTTTCTTCTTGCGAAATAACCCCCTACGACCAACCCATTGAGGATTTAGGCCGCAATGCCCTTTACGCTCCACAAGCACCCGCAGTAGCTGTGCTTTGTGCAGCCCGTTCGGTTTATGCCAATTATAATCTTTCGCTGAACCGAGGTTATATAAAATACCTTTTTGGAAAAGACAAAACCGGTAAGCGGAATACTTTAGGCGATGCACTTCGACTCACCAAAACCGAACTGCTTTCAAGTTCGAGCGGTATAGGTACAGACCAAACCATCAACAAACTGAAATACGTGTTGCTTGGCGACCCTGCATTAACCCTTTCCTATACTGAAGAAGGCATTATGGTAGACAGTGTGAATGGCGAATCAGCCGCAACATTCCAGCATTTACCCGTAGGCAAAGTGGTACGCTTTTCAGGTTATGTCAATGCCGACAAAACGGCAAAAACACCCGATGAATCCTTTAACGGCACTTTGACAGGAATGGTGTTCATGCCCAAGCAAAGCATTACCTGCAAGGGATATGGTAACAATTATGAAGATCCCCTGACTTATTCCGACTACACCCAAGTGCTTTACGAAGGTTCGGTGGAAGTTAAAAAAGGTCGTTTTAATTTGGAACTGATGATACCCCGTGGCATCTCGTTCAGTACCCAAAAAGCACTACTTTCGCTTTATGCCGTAAATGCAGACGCCACCGTTGAATTAAACGGACATTACGATCAGTTCTGTATGAATGGAACGGCTACTCCCGAAGTACCCGACACCCTTGGACCACAGATATATATGTACTTCAATACACCCGATTTCCCAGATGGCGGAACTATCACTCCCGGTGCGATATGCTATGCTTCGGTAGCCGATTCTTCAGCCATATCGATGTTGAGCGGAAACATGGGGCACGACATGGAAGTATGGTTCGACAATGATCCGTCAACCCGTAAAGTGGTCAGCGACTTCTTCACTTTCGATTACGGTTCGTATTCCAAAGGCATGGTAGAATTTCCATTGCCCTCTTTACCACTCGGTCGTCACAGCATATCGTTCAGAGCGTGGGACGTATTTGACAACTCCACCACGTCGACGCTGAATTTTGTGTTGTCAGAAGGCACTCTGCCCGAATTTGATGTGATTTCTACCGAATACACTCCTCGACAGTCTACGAACTTCATTACGACATTCGTTGCTTCGGCCGAAGTCGAATCAGAAGTGGTGACAGAAGTTTATAATATTGCAGGCATACGAGTGTGGCACTCATCAGCCCGAGTTCCTGTCGGCAATAAATACGCTTCGATAGGATGGAACGTTACCGACTATTCGGGCAACCGGTTAGAACGTGGCGTATATCTTTACCGTAGTAAAGTGGGTAATAAAGAAACAAAAACGAAAAAATTGATAATCAGATAACCAAGCAGCAGGCGGTGCTTACAATAAAAAGCCCCATTTTCCGTTACCTATTACGTAACGCTTTTCTGCAGCATATTTCAAAGAAGAATCTAATGAATCATTTTCAAATACCGCTTTTATTGAGTCTGGTTGCCCTCCCGGCTTTTGCGCAGGACGAGATTCGCGATCAATTCAATCCCGTACGAACAGCCGTAACCTCTCAGAGTATTGCCCCCGACGCCCGTGCCGGTGGTATGGGCGATGTGGGTGTAGCAACCGATCCCGACGTACATTCGCAATATTGGAACCCTGCAAAATATCCATTCACCATTTCGCGTGCAGGCTTTGCCATCAATTATACCCCTTGGCTTCGTAAACTTACCACAGGTATTGCTCTGCTCGATGCAGCCGGCTATATCCGTTTGGGCGATTATCAGGCACTCAGTGCATCGCTTCGTTACTTTACGTTGGGCGAGGTGCAAGCCGAAGAAAATATGTCTGTAAAGCCTTATGAATTGGGTGTAGACGTAGCCTATTCGCGTATGTTGAGCGAAAAGTTCTCGGCAGCAGTAGCTTTGCGCTATATTTACTCAGATATTTCCGGACATTACGATGACAGTTCAGAGCCGGGTTCAGCCTTTGCGGCAGATATAGCCATGTATTACAACACCTATGTAATGATGGGACAGCGTGAATGTCAGCTGGCATGGGGTTTGAACATCAATAATATTGGTAGTAAAATTTCGTATGGCGACGACCGTTCGTTCTTTATCCCTACCAATCTGCGCTTGGGTTTAAGTTATATGATTCCCCTCAATGAGTATAACCGTATCAGTTTTTCGGCAGACGTAAACAAGCTTTTGGTACCCTCGATGCCTTTGCAGCGTCCCGACGAAACGGATGAAGATTACCAGCAGCGATTAGACGACGAATATTACAACAAATCGTCTATTTCGGGCATATTTACCTCATTCGGCGATTCAGAACGAGGTTTTAAGGGCGAAATGGAAGAATTGCAGTGGAGTATCGGTGCAGAATACGTCTACAACGAAAAGTTTGTTTTGCGTGCTGGTTATCATCACGAAAGCAAAATGCAAGGTAACCGTAAGTACGCAACGGTAGGTGCAGGTTTCAGAATGAACGTATTGTCTGTTGATGCCGGTTATGTAATTGCAACTGCACCCTCAAACCCTCTTGACCAAACATTGAGAGTGTCGTTAGCATTTGATTTTGACGGAATACGTGATTTGTTAGGTCGACGCAGATAAAATGAAAATCAGAGTAGGTATGGGTTACGATGTGCATAAACTCGTAGCTGACCGCGAGCTATGGCTGGGCGGTATAAAAATTGAACATTCAATGGGTTTGTTGGGGCACAGTGATGCCGACGTATTGATTCACGCCATTTGCGACGCCCTGCTTGGTGCGGCCAATTTGCGTGACATAGGCTATCATTTTCCCGACAATTCCGCTTCATTCAAGAATATCGATAGCAAAATTCTTTTGCAGCAAACCATCGCTTTGTTGGAGGAAAAAGGGTGGAGTGTAGGTAACGTCGATGCCACAGTGTGTGCAGAGCGTCCGAAACTCAATCCACATGTTGAAACCATGAAATCCGTGCTGGCCCCATTGCTGAAAATTACTACCGAAGACGTAAGCATTAAAGCCACCACTACTGAAAAACTTGGTTTCACCGGACGCGAAGAAGGTATTTCAGCTTACGCTGTAGTGTTGATTGAAAAAGCCTGATTCGTACATTCGTACGCAACACATAAAAGTCCATTCCTGTAGAAAGGTATATCCTTCAAAACAGGAATGGACTTTTTTTTATGCGATAAACGCAAATCAAGTAGCTATTTCTTTTGGAAAAAAAAGTGTTATAAGACTAGCTTGTACCCAAAGTGAATCAGATTGGTTCGACACGTTATTTATCCTCAAGAAGGTCAGGGCGCAAACGCTTGGTGCGTTCAATGCTTTGCGAAATTTCCCACTCCTTGATTTTCGCATCATGTCCTGAAAGCAGAACCTCAGGCACCTTCCAACCTTTGTAGTCAGCCGGACGGGTATAAACGGGAGCTGCCAGCAAATTGTCCTGGAACGAATCGCTCAACGCACTTTGTTCGTCAGACAAAACGCCGGGAACCAAGCGTACAATAGCATCGCACATCACCGCTGCCGGAAGTTCACCCCCCGTCAGCACATAATCGCCTACGCTGATTTCTTTGGTAATCAAGTGTTCACGAATGCGGTAGTCGATACCTTTGTAATGGCCACACAGAATAATGATGTTCTTTTTCAGCGACAATTCATTGGCCATGGGTTGGTTAAACTGTTCTCCATCGGGCGACGTAAAAATTATTTCGTCATAATCACGTTCCGCCTTCAAGGCACTGATGCAAGCATCAATCGGCTGACATTGCATAACCATTCCGGCAAATCCACCAAAGGGATAATCGTCAACGCGACGATGTTTGTTGGTTGTATAGTCACGAAGGTTATGGATGTGAATTTCGACAAGTCCTTTTTTTTGAGCACGTGCCAAAATGGAGTTGTTCACAAAACCGTCGAACATTTCGGGTAATACGGAAATAATATCAATTCGCATAGTTGAGAATGGGGAATAGTGTGAGATACGTCGTCTGGTTAGGTTGTTGAGCTTGATAACCCATTACAGACAGCGTTGCTTTTAAATTCTTACTGCAAAAGTACGAAAATATTGCCGACAATCTGTATTTTTGCTTTGTAAGTAAGTGTTCA
>FR901705.1 GCA_000437675.1 Prevotella sp. CAG:891 | reverse complement strand
TCGCAAAAATGGGCTTTTTAAGGGACGACTATATAGTGTTCAGGTCATCCTTATTGTCTGAAAGCCCAAACCGAAAATAAAGTCCTCCATCCGCTTCATCGTCCCTGTCATCCCTGTTGTCTTCCTTCAGCTTATCGTCCTTTTCCTGATTCGTCGACATTAAGTCGGAAAATACATAAATAGCCCGATGAATCGTTGAGGCCGGTTTCCCGGTTTTGTTGCCAATAATGTATGCGGCTCTTCCGGTAGGTGCCATTAAATGATACATTCGCTTCTCTGTATCCAGAATATGGAGCAATGCTGAAACAAGCGTCGTCTTACCGGTGCCCGCAGCTCCTTTAAGCATGAACACCTGGGAGTCGCTTTGAAGAAACAACTTGAAGGCAGTTATCGTATCTTTCTGAGATTGTGTGAGTTGTAACATAGGCTATTAGATTAAGAACATCCACGTACCTTTATTCTGTAGCAAATATATTGGTTTTTAGTGGATAAATAAGGAATAATTGCTTGTAAAATAATAAGGAACGTCCACTTACTGCATTCACCCCCTGTTTACCTTGGTAAGCTCGTTCAATTTGCCTACTTTTGCAATCACCTACAACATTGCTTTCACCATCGGTGCAACAAGCAGAATCGGGCAGGCTTGTGCCCGTAAGTTTGCCGCATCGGGCCATAACCTCATTATTAAGTAGGT
>FR901704.1 GCA_000437675.1 Prevotella sp. CAG:891 | reverse complement strand
TCGCAAAAATGGGCTTTTTAAGGGACGACTAAATAAACCGTTTGTCGCTTCCCTCATAGTTTGTTCTGCGTTGAGGCCCTCGCCCAATCCCTGAGTTCTCCGCCCAAATTCAAGGCAGATGTTCGAAATGATCCCCCATTCCGAACACCTGCCTTTTTGTTTTCTCCCTGCTTTCTCCGCGATTTATTCTTCTTATTCCTCGCTCTTCCCTGCTTTCTCCGCGATTTTCCCTCCTTATTCCGCCCCTCATTTTTTTAACTCTTTTTCTCTTGAAATCGGCTCGGAGATAGTTTTAACAAGCTCGGAACTAATTTCAACAAGCTTGGAACTAATTTCAACAAGTTCGGAACTAATTTCAACAAGCGTTGAATGTCTGAAAATGGGCTTTTGCGTATAGAAAAATATACGTCTGTTTAGAAAATGTAACATAAAGATAGGGATACGCAAATTTCATTACGTACCTACTTATCAGATTATTTACATAGAGATTTTCATTTGACAACTCCTGAATCTTCAGATTTCGGAGAAGAAAAATGCAGGGTACTACAGCAGTCCTTGGTTTTGGATATTCTTTTGCATCATAGTTCCGTTTTAAATCGTTACATTTGCTGTATGTTACATACCCACAAATATAGAATTCACCAAACCGATGAGCAGAAGGTCTTGTTTTCCAAGGCTTTTTCTGTACTTCTTTAGTTTAGCGGTAGTTCACTTTTGGAATTTAATGCAAGATAGAACGTATACAGACTTTAGAGCAAGAGTCGATGTACAGCTTTGAAATCTGAGCATAGTTAAAGTATAATACATGACACAGAAGCATGAAATCAGAAACAGCACAGCAGAGTTTCTTACCTTTGTAGCTGCTGGCAAAGAAGATGTTCTGCAGCGACTTTGATAAGTTCAATCAAAGCAAGGAAGAATTACCGCTGCTTCCTGGTGATAAGTAAATCAAAATAGGTATGCGAATTTTGACAGAAGAATACCTCTACAATGCGGCTATAGTTGCGTCAAAGTATAGAATTCGTTTAAACTTTTCTGACGAAGATTGAAATTCATAAAAGTTCAGACGACTTCATAATATAAACACCATGAAAAATCTACGCATCCCTCTGTTCGTTTGGCTGTTGTGCCTACCCTTCAGTCTGCTTGCCCAAATACCGGAGCAAGGATTCAGCGCAAATACTGCTTTACGCACTGAGGCAGAAGTGGCTCAAATTGCCGATAACTGGTGGCAGCGTCGACCTAAAACAAAGGATACTGCACAGCCGATACTTTGTGCCGATACCCTCAACCGGGCCTACCTGTTCAGCCGCGGAAGGGAATTTCTGCTCGTATCCTCCAGCACAACCGATCCCGAAATTTTAGGCTATGGCACTTGTCAGAGTCCACGCACACCCATGCCCGTTGCGCTGAAACAGTTCCTTGCTTCTCGTCCGCCAAGCCGTGCGGCCGGTTCTGCAGCCTATCCGCCAGTTGGCGCAAATTGGCGGGCGGTGTCCCCGCTGCTCACCACTGTGCGCCACCAAAAGGACCCTTATAACCGCCTTTGCCCCTACTACCGACATGCCGACGGCACGCTGCATTCCACCCCCTGCGTGGTGGGCTGTGTAGCTACGGCCATGGAACAGATTCTTACTTATTACCGACGCACCTACACCCTGCGCGATACGCTGAAGGGTTGGGAAACCGAGCATTACCGTATTCCCGATGTGGCTCCCGGTGTAAGCATTGACACCCGACAAATTCTGGACAATTACGACACCCAGCCTGCCACCGAAGCACAAATTGATGCGGTGGCACGTTTGTCGTATCTGCTTGGTGTGAGTTGCCACATGGATTGGAGCGTCGATGCCAGTGGGGCGCAGAGCCGTCGGCTCGTCGAACCGCTGCGTCGCGCTTTCGGGCTGCCCTACGTGCATTACCTCGAAGCGCAAAAATACCGTACGGCCGATTACTGGAACTTTTTGGCAGCCGAAATCATGGCTGCACGTCCCGTTTACTATGCCGGTTCGCTTATGCGCACGGGCGGTCATGCCTTTGTGCTCGACGGACTCGACGAACAAGGATTTTTCCATGTGAACTGGGGCGAAGGCGGCAGTCACGACGGTTATTTCCGCCTGGATGTGTTGGCGCAACCTGTGCCGGCCGATAGGCGCGACGAGTTTGTTGAAAGCGGATTTTTCTGTCACCACGAAGCCATTGTGTGCAGTCCCGACCCTCAGCCACAGGTGCAACTGCCCGATACGCTGCAACTGACGGGTAGGGAAATACACGTCGATTCACTGTTTGTCGCGCAGACGCCCCTATCCGGCTGTCACACACCTGTGACCCTTGTGCTGCGTAACACTACCGACTCGATGCTTACCACTTCGTTTTATCTGATTCAGAACCTGCCTACCGACACTGCGCTCATTGACCAGGCCGAATTGTTGGCCTACACCGGACGTACCTTCCTGCCGCATCAGCGCGACACCCTGATGGTAAACCTCAAATTTACGAAGTCAGGTCCTGTCTGCTTGTCCGTCACTGCCGATGCCGAACATTTGCTCCGCACTCTTCCGCTGCATGTGGCTACCGGCGGTACCGACCAGGTTGAGGCCGATGTGCCCGAAATATCCTTTCCGACGAACACCGAAGTGCGCATTCGTCAGCATTACCGCAACCCTTTGGCTACGGAACGTGCAGCGCAGAACTTTGTGTACGATTTGCTTGATACCGCAACCGGCATCGACGGACAAATAGACCATTTCATCTATCTGCCCCCTGCCGGCGAAACCACCGACAGCGTGCGGTTTACCTCGCTCGTTCCCGGTCGCACCTACACCCTGCGTGTGCGTCGGCGTTGGCCCATTGTGCAAACGCTCACCTTTACCATGCCCACCGAAGTAGGCATCGACTCACCGCAGGAGTTCGTTGAACCGCAGCCCGTGGAATGGTATGGTATTGACGGCAAGCGCGTAGACTTGCCACAGCAAAGGGGCGTGTATATCCGTAAATGCGGTAGCCGGGTGCAGAAGGTGATGCCCTAAGTAATAACAGATGAGCAGGTGCTTTACATTGAAGTCGTCTAAACTTTTCTGACGAAGATTTGA
>FR901703.1 GCA_000437675.1 Prevotella sp. CAG:891 | reverse complement strand
AGATTTAGGGGTTTTCAAATGCGAGTCTCTATAAATCTATCGTCCAATTCAATTCCTGAAGTTTTAGGTCCAGTTCGCGCAACTGCTTAGCAATAATGTCCGTTTCCTTACGCAAGGCTGCAACATCCACCATGCGCACATACTTGATTTCATTCCGTCCATATCGGTCAGTTTCCATCACATGCTCCAGCAAATCCTGATTGATAGCCACCCGTTGTGACAGGTGGTCTTTCCGGGCAATCATCCGGGTGATGGTTTCCCCTTCATAGAAAGTTTGCATATTTGTATGATTGATGCGGTATACCATCTCCTCCAGTTGTACCAGACATTCTTCCAATTCCAGAAACAAATCTGATATTTGTTCAGCCGGAGTGTCACCCTCTTGTACTTTAGAGCTGTCCTTAAGTCTTGCTCTTAGTTGGCTGACTTTTCGCTGTAAGTCTGCTCGTATGCTTAATGCTTCTGCCAGTTTCATAGTTTTTCTGCAATAAGGATTGTTCAACTAATAAATACTACTAAGGTATTGATTCCCAGTTACTACACGAAGTTCGTAAAAACAATGGATATGAGCAAAAAAATGGCGATATTTTTTAGTTTGACTATATACCTTACTAGTAAATAGATGTTGAAAATTAGTTTATGAAGTCGTCTAAACTTTTCTGATGAAGATTTGATATGGAGATTTATCTCTTCTAAATTC
>FR901702.1 GCA_000437675.1 Prevotella sp. CAG:891 | reverse complement strand
GTTAAATCGTTCGGAAAACATTTGATTTTTAGACCATCCACCGAAGGGAACTATTACTCAAATAGCTGATATGAAGGGGTGGGAAACTTCAGTGAAATGATTCCATAACCAATACTTACCGCATTCCTGCTTTTTCCGTATTTTGCCCCACCTTTCCGGAAAAACATGAAACTTCCTCCGATTTCTTTCATGTTTTTCATGAAACTTTCTGAAAATCTTTCATATTTTTCCGGAAACTTCCATATATTTGCCCTTAAAACAGGAAAAACATGAAGAAAGACATCATCAAATCACTAATTGCCATTAAGCAAAGCGAAATACCTTTCGACGTCATCGACCGCGACGTAAAATTACCGCTCAACCGCAAAAAAATCATCACGATTCCCGGTGTGCGTCGCTGCGGAAAGTCCACACTTATGGAAATAGCTATCAACTCGCTGATTGAAGAGGGAGTGCCCCGAGAAAACATCCTATGGTTGGGCTTCGACGATGAACGTCTGGTAAACATGTCGTCCGACGAACTGAATGACGTCATCACCGCGTATATGGAAATGTATCCAAACACGCCAATTAAAGAGGTTCACCTGTTTCTCGACGAGATACAGCTGATTGAGGGCTGGGAATACTTCGTGCTCCGTCTATACAAGTCGTACTGCAAAAACATCTACGTATGCGGAAGCAATGCCACAATGCTCTCAACCGAATTGGCTTCGGCCCTGCGGGGCTATCCGTTAGAGTTCGAAACCTACCCATTGTCGTTCAACGAATACTGCCGTTTCAAGAACGTCAACACCCAATCGTTCACAGAGCAGGAGCAAATAAAAGTGCGCATGGCATTCGATGCTTACTGCTGCAAGGAAAGCAGCTTTCCTGAAGTGGTACTGACCGAGTCCAAAACCGAACAACTCAAACTACTTCATGCTTATTTCGACACCATGATACTCAAGGATTTGGCTGAGCATTACAAAGTATCAAACATTGCCATGCTCCGCTATTTCATCAAACGCATCATGGCGAATCTAACCAAACCCACCTCGATCAATGCCATTTACAAGGACATTCGTTCACAGGGTTTGAAAGTGAACCGCGACGATTTGTATTTGTGGGCCAACTACATGTGTAGCATATCCATGTTCCTAAAAATATCCAAATACGACCGCTCGCTGGTCAAGGAGCAAAAATCGCTCGACAAGTATTATTGCATCGATAATGGACTTCGCAGTGCCGTGCTGCTTCCTCAATCTGACGATCAGGGCAAAAAGTTGGAAAATGCCGTTGCGCTCGAACTCTATCGCCGACGCGAACCTTGGGACAAAATTTACTATTACCAAGGCCATACGGAATGCGACTTTGTGGTGCAACGCGAGAGTACCGTGACAGAACTCATACAGGTGACATGGGATATGACCAACCCTGACACCCGACAACGCGAAATCAACGGACTATTAGATGCTGCACAAGCTACCGGTTGCCACTCACTGACCATTATAACTCAAAATGAAGAAACCACATTCACCGAAAACGAACAAACCATCTGCGTGATTCCTGCGTGGAAGTGGATGCTGATGCGAAACCTTACAAAGGAGTAGAATCGCATTTAAAAAATAAAACCACACAGACCATCGGTTTAGCGGTGGTTGGGGCATGGAAATGCAGCGCGTGAAAGTTAGTTCCGAGATACTTGGATTTAGTTCCGAGCTTGTGCAAATTAGTTCCGAGCTTG
>FR901701.1 GCA_000437675.1 Prevotella sp. CAG:891 | reverse complement strand
AAGACAGGGGAATTCCCGCTTAATTCTTAAATAGGAATGTTGATTATTCATCCGGCGAGGCTGTGATGCTGCCTGTAATTGATGGTGGAAAGATACAACTCAACACCCCTCGTCGCCTATTTATATGGGCATCTGACTGCACATCCTGATGTTTTTCGGGCACAGTAGAAGGGGGAAAGTTCAGTTTCACTTCCGATACTTCTAACAGCCTATTCATGGGGCAACCAAAGGGGCTGAACTTCAGCCTGCTTTACCGCTAAGCCATATGCAGTAAATGTTAAATAACTGCCCATCGTGTAGGTAAAATTACATTAAAACGCACTCCCCCAGACTGCGTCTGCCGGGGGTTTTTGAACACCGGTCCACGCTATCCTGAAAAATTTCTCCAAGCTTGTTGAAATTAGTTCCGAGCTTGTTGAAATTAGTTCCGAGACTTTTTCGAGAAACTCGGAACTACTGATAAACAGCGTTTTCATAGAATCGCGCAAATCTGTTTGGCGCACCATGATGCTGCCCTTCAATGATAGTAAGTGTGACAATCAAGCTTTTAGCTTTGTTAAAATATTTGTTAAAACAGCTATGGGCATTGCAGGCTGAGAAGCGCGTTCCAATCTGAAAGAATAGCCGAGAGATAAACATACGTCGTTCAAAACGCAAAATAGGCCATGCATCGCGGCGTAAACCGCAAGCATGGCCTATGCTTTGTATCGAAATGAAGCTGTGGCGCAAAAGCGCACACAAGCTTCACTTTTTGTTGATTAGTAAGCGGGGCTCTTCAAATACCAGTTCTCGCTGTTGAGCAACAGGTTGAACAATCCACCGTCATACTGAGCAGGAGTTTCGTAAGGAGCTAACTTCTCCTGACGACGGGCAATCTTCCATGCCAACCACTGCGTACCATAATTAACACCGAACTTACCGGTTACGTCCAAGTCCTTATGACGTGCGAAACGGATAAGGTCGAACATACGGTGACCTTCGTAAGCCAGTTCTAGGGCACATTCGTCAGCAATGAGTGTTTCCACTGCATTGATTTCGAGCGGATCTGCCTCGGCGGGCTTCACAGGTTCGATTTCAGTGTAATCGTCGCGGTTAGGTTCTTCGGGCGTACCTTCACCGGCTTCGGGGGCCTCACCGGCACGGAGCGAAGCGCGGAGGGCGCGAACCTTGGCTGCTACTTCGGGAGTGAACGAGCCAGCACGCTTAGCTTCATCTTGAATACGCTGAGCTACTACACGTTCGTAAGCAGTGAGCGTATCAAGGGAACAGGTAGTACCGCAACCTTGTTCATGAATACCGTCGTTAGCCCAAACGTTTGAAGTGAAGTCGAGGAAGAGGGTGTACTCAGGTTCAGCCTGTGCACGACGGAGTTCATCGATACCCACATAGTCTGCATTGTTGTAAGCCTTGGCACTGTCAAGGTAGAATACCAACTGCTTCGTGTGGTTCACATCATCGTATTTGATTGAGTCGTTGAGCGTAGGCATCTTGTCGATGTTGATACCATCACGCAGAATCATGTAAGCATGGCGCGGGTAACCACAGCGGTTCAATGCTTCGGCAAAACGCAAGTAAACTTGCTTCAGACGATAGGGCGAGTGGATGTAGCGGAACTCGGGCATTGAACTGGTAACACCTGAGTTCATAACTGAAGTAACGGGGGCAGCTTTGGTGATAAAGCGTACCTTACCGAACTTATCGGTTTCGAAAAGGGGAGCAGTGGCATGCATACGTGCATCACCGGCACCTTCGAAATACTCTACCTTGTTAACCTCGCCATCAAAATTCGTCGTATTTACATAAATTTGGTTTGCACAGAGGTTCAAGTAAGCTTCAGAAGGAGCTACCTGACGTGACTGATAGTTCATCTTAACTGAAATCTGACCTGACTGCGTAGTAGTAGTCTGATTATCATCATCAGTTGAAGTTGAAGTCGTTGAGTGAGGATCAAAACCATAAATCTGTGCCGAACGGGTCAGCGTACGTCCAAACGAGTTGTTCGCAGCCGAAGGAATCACCGTCAAGTTCTCAGTAGAAACGGACTTAGCAGCCAAACCACCTGAAACGTATGAAGAGATAAAGGGTGAATAGTAGTCTTTACCCCCCATGGTGTACTCCATGAAATGGGCACGCGTAAAGTTTTGTACTTTCACGTTAGACTTGGCATATTCCTTCAAGAAGTAGTAGTAATTCTTGGCAGCTTCAACATAGTCGTTTCTGTCCTTACCACGCAGCAGATAAAGGTCTGCCAAAACGAGATCATTGTAGAAGCGAACATATTTGCTTGAAATATTGAAAGCACCGGTATTATAGTTGCCATACTGGGGTGCACCGTAGATGTGTTCAAAGCGAAGAGCCTTTTCGACATCGCCTTTCAACAAGTCAACCAAGTTGTCAGCCGTAGCCCATGCTTCGGGGTTGGTTTCCCATCCCGTGTCTGCATTGTCAACAGGTTTTGAAATAAAGGGAACCTTGCCGTAGGTCTGTACGAGCTGGAGGTAAGTCCAAGCACGCATGGCCACTACTTGTGCATATTCCTTACGCATAAAGTAGATATTGTTCTTCACAGCGTTGGTATCCACTTTAGCCAGATAGAAGTTACACTGGTTGATAACCTTATAGTAGGCAGCGCGGTTCAAAAGTTGATTTTCGCCATCAGCGTCACGCTTGTAATTGATGATGTTCGACACTGAGTCGCTTGAGTACTCAGTCGTGGTCACCAAATCACTTCGCAGGTCGCCCAACAGCTCATTTTGTTCAATCATGTCCTGCACGTTACGCACGATACCGAGGTAGAAATAGACAGTATCCTTTCCACTGAAGTTTTCAGCATAACGGTCCATATCGGGGGTCAGCATGTCTTCGCAAGACGTGGTGCTTGCCCCAAATCCCAAGAGGAAAATCAGGAGACTTAAAATCGATTTGTGTTTCATTGCTGTATGTATGTTAGAGGTGAGAGGTGGGAGCTGAGGCGTGTGCCCAATGAGTAAGTTGCACTGTGCTCATTCGGCACACAGCTCCCCACTCCCTTCTCCAATAAGATTAGAGGTTGATGGTTACACCGAGGTTGAAGTTACGGCTCTGCGGCAGATAACCAGCATCGATTCCCTGATAAAGCACGCCGTTGCCAGCAGAGAATTCAGGATCGTTACCAGTGTACTTGCTAACAGTGAACACATTGTTGCATTCACCCCATACCGAGAGGCCCAGGAGCCAGCTGAGGTTGAGGGGCACCTTGTAGGTAAGACGTACCTTCTTGAGCTTGAGGTATGAACCATCCTCAATCCAACGGTCAGAGAAACGTTCGTTGTTCACCCAAAAATCGCTTCGGGGGTCAACGGCACGAGGCACATCCGTAACCTGTCCTTCATAGCGCCAGCGGTTGCAAACAGCAGTCGTCTGGTTCCAGTTTGAATTGGCCGATTCTAATTGTGAGCGCTGATAGTTGTAAACATCATTGCCCAAAGAATACTTAAAGTTCATATCGAGGGTCAAACCCTTCCAACTCAAAGAGGTGTAGAAGTTACCATAGATATCGGGGTTAGGATCACCAATCACTACCATATCAGCTTCGTTGATCCAACCGTCACCGTTCTGGTCTACAAAGTGAACGTCACCAGCCTGGAAGTTGCGGTAGGGCTGCTCTGAGATACCGGTCGGGTAACGCAGATAACCTTCACCATGCTTACCGGCCTTACGTGCTTCTGCATCGGTAGCAAACACACCGGCGGTCTTGTAACCATAGAACACACCTGCCGACTGTCCCACAGTTGTGAGGATATTGTTCTGACCGTAGATAGATGATGTGTAACCGTGAAGGGTCTTGAGCGATCCTTCAATACGCTTACCGTTTTCATCGAGTGCGTAAGTCTTGATGACATTCAGCTCTGATTCAGGAAGAGCGGTGATTTCGTTCTTGTAGTGACCAATGGTGAAACCAGCTTGCCAGCGCCAATCCTTGTGCTGAACGAGCATGGCGTTTACATTGAAGTCAACACCCTGGTTCTTCAACTCACCATCGTTGGTCCACATAAAGTTCAAACCGGTAATATCGCTCACAGCCTTACGGGTGAGGAGGTCTGAAGTTTTGCTGTTGAAGTATTCAACGCCTACGTTCAAGCGGTTGTTGAGCAAGCTTGCCTGCAAACCTACGTTGAAGCGGTTGGTCGTTTCCCACTGAAGTTTGGGGTTCTGAATGTTCGAAAGCACCAAAGCTGTGGCCTTATCCATGAACTTGGTATTCTCGAAGTAAGTACGGGTTGCGTAGTAGTCGATATTGTCGTTACCGCTCATTTCGTAACCGGCAGTCAACTTCAAGTAATCGATACCCTTTACATTGAACCAGTTTTCTGACGAGATAACCCAAGCAGCCTGAACGCTGGGGAAGAGACCCCAAGTAACACCGCAGAGTTTCAAACCATCATCAGCGTCTTTACCGAAACGTGAAGAAGCCTCCATGGTGGCACCGGCTGACAAGAAGTACTTGTTCTTGTAGTTGTAGTCGGCCATCAAGTAGTAGGCTAAGTTCGTCCACGTGTCGTTGTTGCCACCGTACTCTTTATACTGGAGTGAGTACGACATGTTAGGCATCTTATCGTTGTCGTTGTTGTAACCGGCAATGTAGCTCGAACCGAATGAGTAGGTTGACAAGCGGAAACCACCGAGCAAGTGAACATCGTGTGCACCAAATGCTCTGTGCCAATCAACACTGAAGTCGTTGAAGATTGTTGTTTCCTTAGCGAACTGCGTACCAACTACACTGGTTACCTCACCGAGTCCTTCAACTTCTTTGGGAGGCGTACCGCTCTTAGGCAAGTAGTAACGTTCGTTGCTACGGTTCAGGATGTAGCTGAAGCGATCCTGTACGCTCAAATACTTGTTGATTTGGTATTTAGGAGCGATGTTGATGTTGAACTGCGTCTGTTCCTGATAGTTCTTGTTATCGCCCTGACCGTTTGAAAGCACCCAATAGGGGTTTACCAAAGCATCATAGCCATAAGAACGGGCAAAAAGGAAGGGATTGTTCACATCATTGAAATCCTTACCGGCAAATACCTTGTCAGTGGGGTACAGACCCAAGCCAGAACCGGGATTATACTTCACAAAGTAAGCATACGGACTGATAAACGGCGTCTGCAACAAACCGAGTACATTGGGTGAAGAAATATTCTTTGAAGTATAATCCTCTGCCCAACCATTATCGCGGAGGTTGTAAGCGTTACGTGCGTAAGCAAAGTCAATACCGGTGGTAAAGTTCTTGAACATGTTCACGTCGGTGTTGAAGCGGATGTTCAAGCGGTTAAAGTCATTATTCTTAGCCGTAGCGTCGCTCTGAGCATAACCCAAAGAAAGGTGATACATAGCCACATCGTCACCACCGTCTACACTGATTTTATAGTTCTGGGTAAACACGTCGTGGTAGAGATCCTTCTGCCAGTCGGTATCGTTGTGGTAGAGCTTATAGTAGAAGTAATTAGGATCTTCGTTGAGGAAGGGAATTGTCGTAGAGCTTGAAAGGGCATCGTTATCGGGGAGCGTACCCAACACTTCGGTGAAGTAGCTGCGATACTGTTCCGCATTCATCATCTTCGTCAATTCGGGAGTCGTTTCAAAACCGGCGTAAGCGCGGAAGTTGATACGGGTTGCCATGCTCTTACCGCGGCGGGTTTTGATAAGGAGCACACCATTGGCACCCTTGGCGCCATAAAGAGCCGTACCGTTCTTCACAGCTTCAACGCTTTCAATGTCATCGGGATCGATGATGTTGAACACGTTGTTGATGAAACCCTGATGGCGTGCATTACGGTCGTACTGCATATCCATCATCACACCGTCAACGACAACGAGGGGCTGAGCATTGGTATTGAGTGAGTTCAAACCGTTCATGAACATCACGGCACCCTGTGCAGGCATACCGCCACGGTTCACGGTGCGAATTGCGCCACCCAAACCTTTTTCGATTTCCTGTTCGATGGTCAGTGCGTTGGGCTCGTCAACAATCATCGCCTGGTTGTTGTTGAGCTTCGTACCGTCATGGTAGAAGTCGCTCTTCATGCCCGAAGTCATGTAAACATCGGCGGGCTTACCATCTTTCACAGCTACCTGTGCGGGGTTATAACCCTGAACATTGATGTAAAGAACGTCAACGAATTCAGGAACTTTGATGGTGTATTTACCATCGTCCTCGCTCAAAGCCGTATAGAAGCGGTTGTTCAGAGCTTGAATGGAAACACCACCCATAGGCTTTTTGGTGGCTCCATCGAATACATAGCCGGTCACCTCCTTCATTTTGTACTGGGGAGCTGCGGCTTTTTTCTTTGCTGCAGGTTGCGTCTCGGTATAATTTGCCACTGTATCGACATCTTCAGGAGTCTGAGCCGAAAGAACGCAGGCACCTGAAAGCATAAAGAGACAAACACCTGCTCGAAGGGCGCCCTGCATCAAGTGTATATTCTTATTGTTATTCATTACCTTTAGTATTAAGATTGATGGAAGAATCAAGCAGGAACAGTGAGCGCATTGCGGCTGGCAACCGCTCGCTGCTCATGCTTAAAACTTGATGCTATTCGTCTTTAGGACGAACGGGTTCTACAATAATTTTGGCAATACCGATACCCTTACGACCACTGACGCCTGCAGGTTGCTTTTGCTTACCAGCGTGGCAAATAATCTTCAGGATAGGATAGCAATCGGTTATTGAATTGGGAAGTCCTACGAAGCACTGAGGAATTTCAGCTGATTCGAAGATGGTGTACACCTTAGCTGAATCGTCTGATACGTGGATAAGTTGCTTGTCGCTCGTACCGGTAGTTTCGATACGCTTACCTTGCGACCACAACTCTGCACGGAACTTCGTATCCTGCAGAACCTCTTTGTAATCCTTGTCGAGCCAAACGTTATCGGGATGAGCACGGTTGGGGACAATGATGGCTTTAATTCGATAGCTGGTGCTATAGAGATTGCGGAGAGGAATTTCAATCGTCATTTCCTTATTGGTGTGGAAGTAACGATATTGCTTCTGATCACCAAGGATTGATACATCAACGAGTGTGTCATTCCATGTACCATCCGTAAGTTCGATAGACGTTCCAAGACCATTCTCCGAATTCTTCACGTAACCCACATTATATGAACTGTACATATCAATGCGGCTTGTACCCACGAACGAATAACTGGGATCAAGGTCATACGATGTCAAGGGGAAGATGATACCGTTTGAAGCCTTCACCGGTTCGCAGTTGAAGAGAGGATTCTTCTTACCGGGAGTCGGATTGTAATAGGTCACAAAGTTCGTTGAAATCAACGAGTCGGCATTGTAAACATGATTCAAGATTCCGTCGATGTCATCGCGTGAGAAATCACCGGGGAAAATTGAAGGAGTGAAATACATACTCGTAATCAAACGCTTCTTCAGGTTGTAGTCTGACAATGAGTCGGCATCGAGCGGATAAGTTTGCGTAAAGTTACCGTTCTTATATTCGTACTTATACGACTTGTCATACTTAAAGAGCTTACCAACCTTCTCAACTGCCTGCTGCCAAGCCGCATCCGTAGGAATAACGGCTACATACAAACTGTCTTCGTTCTTAATTTGAGCACCCGATTCATTGAGCAATTCATTGGTGGTTCTGTAAATTGAGTCTACATAAACCATTTCGCCGTCTTCGTTCAGACCGCCGGGAATACTCAAGTTTTCATCGAACTCTTTCTTGTCGATAGCAGGATCGCTCAAAGTGCCATATACATTCTCGAAGATGTTGGCATTAGCTGCCATATAGTCGAAGATGTTGTAGGCAAAAGGCGACTGACCTTTCAACAAGTGGAGAACACCATTGGTTGAAGGGAAATAACCCTCCGTCATCTTCACACCATTGAAGAGAGAATCAAGGGGACTGTAAACACAGATTTTACCGTTGAGCAAGCGAATTTCCTGTTCAGCCTTGTTCGATTCATAGTTGAAACGAGCCAAGTGGTTTTGTGCAAACTGCTGTCCGAGGATGTACTCCTGCTTGTTTGCCTCTTCGGGCGAAGTTTTTCTCAACTCATCGATAGCATCGAGCTGGTCAAGATAATGTTTAGCGTTGTACGAACCATTTACAGGTGCCCAGAACGTAACCGTTTGCGGTTTCGAAAGGTACTCGCTGTAGGTCATCTTTTGCTTGTTGGGATCATCCTCACGGGTATATACTCTGACACGCTTCAGAATCATTGCCAGCGAATCGAGGTCCTGACGAGCTTCGATATTCTGCCAAATCGTGTTGGTAGCGCAAGGAAGTCCATCAGTCTTTATATCGTAATGATCATCGGTACATGAAGGCATTCCCAAAAGCATCGCAGCGCCAAGGAAGCCTCCCATTGCCTGATAAATTCTATTTCGTTTCATGATCAATTTATATTTCTAATTGCAACTTACCAAATATCCTCAGGCTCTGTGCCGTTAACTACAGAAGTCGGAACGAGTTCGATGTAGTCAAGAACAAACTGAGCGGTAGTAAGATCGATGGCACTCTTGAAGCGCAGGTAGTAGGTCTTGTCTGACTCCATTCGCGTAGTGGTCAGAATACGACGGAGTGCAGGGGCACCTTCAGTCGTACGACAAGTTGCATACGTACCATCGTCACCGGCTTTCGTTCCAGAGGGCATCATGGCGTTCGGGCCCTTCATGTAACCCTGGTTACGGAGGTTACGGTCGTTTTCGCGGTCGGTTTCTTCATCACCGGTGTCTTGTTTCCAAGGATTACCGGGAATGTTGCTAACGGCCTCACGTTGGTCGATAGGCAGACCCACAGGCTGTACATTGTAAGGTGAATCACCAAAGTAAACCTGCACCATCGTACGCAATTCATTGTTCGAAGTACCCAAACGAATTTCGTAAGTATCACTTGCAGGAACAGGAGGCAACTTCATCACGAAATCGAAACGGCCGCAAACGAGCAACTGGTCACCGTTGTAGTCACGCCAAGCACCACCTACACCGGCATAACCCTGACGGAGGTAGTAGATTTCGGTACCTACGCTGGTGTTCATGATATTTGAGAAGAAGTCGTTGGTGAAGTAAGCGGCACCACGACCACGAAGTTCGTTCGAAAGAATTTCGGGCATCAAGGTGATAACGTCTACACGGATACGTTCAGATGCAAGTGCTTGACGCGTAGCCTGGTTGTTGATAAGAACGTGATCAATGGGATAGTAGTAACCATTCAAAGCATTGTTTTCGTTTGCACCGTTAGTCACACTAATCTTGATGTTACAACCATTCTGACCGGGCTTGTTCACGTATTCAGCTTTAACAGGCTGACCGGCTTTTTCCTGATAGTCGCCACGACCCTGCTGGTAGGGGAAACCATTGTTAAGGTTACTGATACGGTTGATGTAGAAATCCTTTTCCTTAGGCAGCTGGGTAATCTTGAGCAAGCCTGAGGGTTTCGACTTCATCTGGTAGTAGTCGTAAACAATAACAGTGTACTTCGTACTGGGATTCTTGGCATCGACAAAGTCGTAACCATACTCGTTAAAGTGCTGTACGAATTCGTCGGCTGACAAACCACCATCGAGCAAGTGATAACCTACAAACTGGTTTACTGCATTGGCAGTGTTTGTGTAATCACCGGCAGCTGTACGCACACCGAGGTGAGTGGTACACTTTTCTTCAATTACCTTCATGATTTCGTCCCAGTTGGCAATTTCGCCTGTAGCTTCATCATACTGCGGCATGGGAACGCCCCAGTCATCGTGAAGCACCTGGTCAGTTTCAACAAAGGCAGTGTAAGCCACCTTACGGGTAATCTGATAATCGAAAGTACCTACACGGGGGAAAGACTTTTTGTTACCGGCGTAACCCACATGCGAGGTTTCGTAAGCTTCTTCTTCCTTCGTCTTGAGCGACAGAGAATCAGCCCAACCGGTAATTTCGAGCAACTTACCCATGATGCGCATGTTGTCGGCATCCTTCACCAACTGAGCAACAGTCTTGACAGAAGGTGAGATAACGTGGTCAACCACGTGTAGCATACCATTCGACAACTCAATGTTCGACTGATTAGGAATAATCAGTGCATTGTTGTTGACGTAGTAATCATCGTCTACCTGCGAAATCGGCAAGCGGCGATTATTAAGGTTCGAAACGGGGAGAATATTCGTGCTGACGTAAGCAGAGAAGTCTGCCGTTTCGTAAGCTGCTGAATTGACGTGGTCAATCACACAGTTCAGAGCAATACGCTTTTTCTGATCCATGTCGAGTTCAGCAATCGTGGCTCCTTTATGTCCTACTACAGAGTCGACATAAGCCTGTACTGCAGCATTGGTAGGAGCAAACACGGTATAGTTACCACGGGCTGAAAGCACGCTGGTAAGTACTGAAGCATTCTCCAGGTTGCCCAACTTCACTTCATCGAAGAGAGCTTTGATCATGGAGAGAGAATCGTGCTCGCTCACATAATCGGTAATGGTCTGTTTGGTAGCTACTGCAAAGGCATCTTCACTGATGTCTTCCTTACAGCTGGTCAAAGCCAAAGGTGCACCCAAAGTAAAGAGCGCAGCAAGCAAGACACTCAAACGACCTACATTAAATATATTACGTTTCATACGATGCATTATTTTTTAGTGTAACGGTCCCAAACAGGATTTTGAACCAAGCTACCGCCGTTTTCAATACCATTGACTTTCAATTCCTCGCTATAGTAAGGATTGTAAAGACTCCACATCTTGGTGAGGCGGCTCTTCACGCTAGCCTGAAGCGAAGTGTAACTATTGAGTGTAGCCTTAGCATCATTGCTAAATTCGGCCTGACGAACAATGTCGAACCAACGCTTACCTTCAGCAACAAATTCACGCTGACGTTCGCGGTAAAGCAAATCGAGCAATTCCTGTGCGTTCTTGGTAAACACACCGTCGTTGTTCATACCGTAGTTATCGTTTACACGATCGCAAATCAGGTCATTGTCGGTAGTTTCAGCAGAGCTACCTACCAAGGCAGGATTGCTACGCTTGAAGAGTTGGTTAACCAACTTAAAGCCCTCACGTAATTGGTTCTTATCGGCATTGTCACCAAGCGTTGCATTGTAGCGTGCAATGGCTTCGGCCTTGATAAGCATCATATCAGCCAAACGGTAAACAGGCCAGTGTGCATTGTTCGAAGTTGCAGTACGCGTGCTATAGTTGATGAAAGCATCTGCATCGCTCATATTCTCAGGTTTATTGACACTTACGGTTGAAGCCGTAAACTTAACCAAAGGCTTGGCAATATCGGGCGACTGCAAATAAGCAGTTTCAACCATACGTAAGTCGGTACGGCCAAAACCAATAATCGGGTTGACAGAACCGTAACCTGAGATAAGCTGCGGGTCGAGCGCCATGTGCTTGGGTTTGAATGCAGCACCTTCGTAAATTGAAAGGTAAGTGTTCACCGTGTTGTTCACCGTGGTTGAACCATCGTACTGCAATTCAAGGATACTCTCACGCGAATTCTGTTGACCGAAATTCTTTTCATAAGCTTCGTCAATGATAGTACCACCCATCAACTGTGTCAGGTACAAAGGATAGGGCTGATTGAGCTCATCCTCAGTAGCCATGTTATCTTCGCGAAGATCTTCATCGTACTTCTGCTTGATGTAGTCAATGGCAGCCTGTGCATGCTGTGCAGACTTCTGCAAGCAAGTTTTTGCTAACTCATCACAGTAAGCTTTATTGATAGCCTGACCATCAGCAGTAGTGTAACGGCCTTCGGGAGAAGTTGCCTTTACGTGAGCACCTGCAGGTGTCTGGGGTGCTTCAGGAGTTTGAGGCGTTTCGGGAGTTTGAGGAGTTTCAGGAGTTTCAGGAGTCTGCGAAACCAATACGTCAGACATATTTACACGACCGAGGTCCTGACTCAAATCCTTCTTCATGAAGTTGGTAAGCAAACCTGCACGCCACAAATACATATCGGCGAGCAAAGCGCGGATACCCTGCTTCGTGAAGCGTCCCTTGTTCTCGTCACTTGAACCATAGTTATCGGGAGCATATTTGAGGTTTGCTTCGAGCGAGTCGATACATTCACCCAAAATAGCTACACCGGGAACGGCAGCCGGACGCTGCGACATGGCCTCGGCATCAGTACGAACTGACTTTGTGATATAAGGCACATCGCGGTAAGCGCGAACAAGGTAGAAATAATAAAGTGAGCGAAGCGCCATCATTTCAGCACGGATGCTGTTATATTCCATGCGCGTAAAGCTCGGGTCAACTTCCTTACCGGGAATAGTCATTTTTTCGCCCTGTTCCAACACGAGGTTACAGAAGTTGATACCTGTGTAGAAACCTGCCCAATCGAAAGAGCCTTCATTGGGCTGCAGCACACCCGACTGAATCTGTTTGATGAACTGCTGCGACATATCGTTGAGGGTAAGGTTATCAGCACGAAGCTCACCCCACATCAATATTTTATTGGTTTGTCCGGCTTGAGTCAGCTGTTCGTAAGCACCGGCACGCACGTTGTCAAGGTCGCTCTTGTCCTGCCAGAAATGCTCTTCAGGCAACTGATCCGTAGGAAGGATAGTCAAAAAGTCATCGCACGAAGTAAGCGAACCGCTCATCAACAGCAGACTTCCGGCCAAAAGAAGTTTGGTATATATCTTTTTACTTTTCATGATGTAAGACAGTTTTTATCTATGAGCACCGGAAAATAAGAGATGGTGGGAACCACACTCTTATCATCCGATAATCTCATAATCTTGCATTGCTTAGAAACCGAAGTTCAAGCTAAACGTAAACGAGCGTGAACGAGGAGTCTGCGAGTTGTCGATACAGGGGCTCATACCACTAGCTGAATGTTCGGGGTCAACACCTGAGTACTTCGACCAGAAAATCAAGTTGTTACCCGAAGCCGAGATACGAAGTGAACTCATACCAATCTTCTTCAACTTTTCAGCAGGTACGCTGTAAGAAAGCTGGAAGTACTGGAAGCGGAGGAAGTCACCGGGTTCAACATAGCGGTCGCTCACCAACGAGTTGAAAGTTGCCGTAACGTTGCTGCTCATGGCACGCGGCATTTCGGTCGACTGACCATTCTTACGCCAACGGTGTGCCACAGAAGCGTTCTGGTTCTTGTTGCTAACCATGCTCTCGGCATTCAAGCGAGCCAAGTTGATGATCTTGTTGCCCAAGCGGAAGTTGAACGAAGTTTTGAGTTCCCAACGGTCGTACTTGAATTCAATACCGAAACCACCATTGATCTTCGGGTTTGAAGTACCAAGGTAAACGATATCGAGTTCGTCGATGTTACCGTCGTGGTTGATATCTTCGTAAATGGCATCACCACCACCGAACTGATAGTTCTTACCGCCGTAGTTGAAGTACATGGGCAGGGGGTTACCATTCTTATCGTAAACTACGTTGCCATTGGCATCGAACACGATAGGCGTTGATTTGCGAAGAGCTTCATTAGGTCCTTCAGCTGCCGTGTTCTTCGTACCATCGGGGTTGAACCACTGGTTCTTTTCCTGATTCTGGAAGTAACCGTTGTGGTCGTAGTCGTAGGCGTAAACACCTTTATAACGGAAACCGTAGATACCACCGAGTGCGTTACCAATCTGAACGCGCTGCATGATTTCGCCGTTACCGTAGCCGTAGTCCTTGTTGTTGGCAGCAAGCACAGAAGCATCCATACGCGTAATGGTGTTGATGTTCTGCGAGATGTTACCACGCAGTTTCATGCTGAACTTACCAAACTTCAGGATTTCGCGGGTGCTACCATAAAGTTCCCAACCCTTGTTCTCCATGTCACCGACGTTAGCCCATGAAAGTGAAGAGAAACCAGTGGTTGAAGGAATACGTACACCGCTGTTAAGCAAGTCAGTAGTCTTCTTGTTGTAAACATTCAAGTTGAATTGCAACAAGTCGTTGAACAAGTTCATGTTCACACCCACGTTCCAAGACTTCGTCTTTTCCCAACGAATTTCAGTCAACTTGAGGTTGACAGGGCGCATAACCTGCGTACCATTATATACGGTACCATTACGGTCGTACTTGTTGTACATCAAACCTTCGCTACCGGGCACGTTACCGTTGATACCCCAACCGGGAGCTACTGAAAGCATGCTGACTACCTTCTTCAAAGGTTCGAAGAACGGTTCGTCTGAAATGTTCCAACGAGCTGAAACACCGGGGAAGAAGCCCCACTTGTTACCAGAACCGAAACGGGTGCTACCATCGGCACGAAGAGTGAAGTCGAATACATACTTAGAACCAAAGGCGTAGTGCATTGACATCAAACCGGCTGCGGTGTGACCCTTTGAAGTGCTGGTGGTTGAACCGGTAAGGTAACCAGGCACCGTGGGGTCGGTAATACCACCACCAATACCGTTAGAAGAGAGGTACTGGGTTGAGTTGTTGCTCGTGGTAATTTCGAAACGACCCATCACCTGCAACTGGTGATCGGTGTTGGCGAAATGAGGATGGAAAGTCAACTGATGACGCGTGGTGAACGAAAGGTTCTTCATTTCGTAGTTAGAGGTATTGTAAATACCATCCGACCAGCTGTTTGAAGTAAGCGAACCGGGGAAGTAAGCTTCTTCCGTGTTGGTGTAGGCATTCATGTAAACCTCACCACGGTAGTCGAGTTGCGTTTCATCGTCGTTCTTACCCAAGAGCTTGTATTCCAACTGGAACTGAGGCTGAATGGTGTAAGACGACTGGTTGTTCCAAGCCTGATTGGCAATAGCAACGGGGTTACCATTCTTCACCATATCGCCCAGGAAGTAAGAGGTCAGACCGCTGGTGGGGCTAACCAAACCCTTGGCGGCAGCCGTAGGAGGCATGATGAAGTAATCACCGGTTTGGATATATTCACCGACGCCGTCGGCAGTAGGCATATATTGGTTGCGGTAAACAGCCATGTTAGGCATGGCGTTGTACGCACGGCCCAGAATGTCGCTATAGTAGTTCTTCTGGTTCTTCGTGTAAGTCAAAGCGAAGTTAGAAGAGAACTTGATACGGTCAGATACCCAATAGTCGAGTGCCAAACGCGTAGTCAAGCGGTCAAGAGCCTGCTTGATGATGGTACCGGTTTCGTGGTCGTAAGTACCTGACACACGGAAAGTAGCCTTTTCACCACCACCCGATACAGACAAACCGTAGTTGTGCGTCTGACCGAATTGCGTTACCTCGTCAATCCAGTCGGTATTCTTATTGTAGTTACCGTAGTACGAGGGGTGAGAGCTCTTGAGGTACATGATTTCCGCGATGCTCGATTCTTCTTCAGAAAGGATACGCGGATTGTGGTATGCTTCCTTCAACATCATGGTGTAGCCGTCACCATCGAGCATCTTCATGCCCTCGGGCTGCCATGAACCAGAGAAGCGGTAGCTGAAGTCCACACGGGTTTTACCGCGAGCACCACGACGGGTGGTGATTTCGATAACACCGTTCGAACCACGCGCACCATAGATAGCCGTAGCAGCAGCGTCCTTCAACACCTTGATGCTACCGATATCTTCGGGAGCAACCTGAAGCAAGGTAGCAAACTGTTCTTCGTTCTCCATGTTGTCGAAGTCGAGTTCGTCTGAGCTATAGTCTTCAAGGATGTTACCGTCAACCACGATGAGGGGTTCCTGGCTACCATTGATTGAAGACACACCACGCAAACGCATGCTCGAACCTGAACCAAGGTTACCAGAGTTCGACACGATGTCGAGACCGGCAATCTCACCCTGGAGAGCGTCGGCAGCCGTTTCGAACGACAGACCAGCCATCTGGTCCATATCGAGCGTCTGCTGTGCGGTTGAAATTTCACGTTCGGGAATTACCAAACCGTTTGAGCGGGTTTTACGGGTAACTGTTACCACAGCATCCTTGAACGTGTTTTTATCGATAAGTTCGACATTGAACTTGGCATTTTCGCCGATGTTCAACACTTTTGTCTGATAACCGATATAAGATATTCTCAATTTGTTGGCGGGATTCTTCACAACCATAGAGAAGTTACCGTTGGCATCGGTCTGCACAGCTGTAACGTTACGGTTATTCTTATCCTGCTCAACTACATACGCCATTACGATCGGACCATCCTGCTTACTCCAAACGCGACCGGAAATGCGCTTCTGCGCATAAGCGAGAGAGGAGGAGCACAAGCACAACGCAAGCGTCATTAGGAACTTGTTATTCATAATTTCGATTTTTATTTCTTGAGTCTGTACTTCTTCACGAATGCCTTGGCTTTAGCAGGAGTTGTCCATGCTGCATCAAAGCGTTCCTTCACATCTGCACCATAGCGCAGATAGTCGTTGATGGAGTGAAGAACAACGTATGATGATGATTTGATTGAGTATGAATTGGTTGGTGAACCATCCAACTCATAGTCGCGTGCCATGGTGTTGTAGGGTGCCTGAACAGCGTGGGTAACACCGGCAGCGTCAGTAACAGTCAGTTTGTTAGGCGTCTGGTTGATTGTAGCTTTGATGAAGTTGTTGGTCAACTCGTTAGCACAAGCTGAAGAAACCGTAGTCTGATCCGTGCAGTTGTCAACAAAGAGCGACTGGTCACAGAAGTGATACTTCACGAAGTTGGCAAGAGCTACCATCATAGCCTGACCCTTAACCTTAGCTTCTGCATTGAGTTCGCCTTCGTCATTGGTGTTGGCTTCAACAAACTGCTTGATTTCTTCCAGAGTGGGAAGACCATTCTGGTGAGCCTTTTTAAGTGCTTCGTTCGTCGGCACGTAAATCGTGTAACGATAGTTGTTGAAGAAACGAATCAAACGCGTCGTGTTAGCAGTTCCACGTTCAGAGGTTGAGAAGATTTGGTACTTTTTCTGTTCATTTTCCCAAAGTTCCTTCTGTTCTGAATCAGACTCATCATAATCAGCCGGCTTGAAGAGGGTTTCAATGATATCAGATGCATTGTCGTTGAGGTCCTTGCACAAATCGAAGAATGCCTTATACTCAGCGTGGTTGTTCATGGTTTCCCACACATTGTAGAGCGAAGGCTGCATAGGACGGTTGATAAAGTATGTACGACCGTTACCATATTCATTGGTTCCACGAGTCATATCGAAGCTGTTGGTTACAACGCAATCGAAGTTATTGTCGGGATACTCGTCGTTGTTGATTTCAACCTGCATACCACCATTGACAACCATACCAACACCATCAGCTTTGTCACTGTGCTTCTTGATGAAGACGGGGGCACCACTACGGGCAATAAAGTAATTACGTCCATTGTTTATGCCCTTTTCGCCCTCAGCACCCTGTTCGTGAACAATCGTGTGCTGGTCCATCATATCGATGAGCATAAGCTTCTTGGTCTTACCTTCGGTATTGTCGAGCGACTTGTCAGCAGTCTGGTCGAACTGGTTACCGGGCAGGGGATCGCTACCATTTGGATTCAACGGAGAGTCCAAACGATAACGGTAAGCGCGAGCGCGTACACCTACAAAGCGACCCTTCTTGGTTACTTCCTGCGGTTCCATCGTCCAGTAACGGTAGTTGATGTTTTGCTTGGCAGCAAACTTCACTGGGTCAACATAACCAAAGTTCTTCAAACCATCGTCAGTAGGAACGAAGAAACTGAAGTTCGACTGCATGGCGAGCAGGTAAGTGCTGTAATACTTCTGCAACGGAGCGCTCTGGAAGTTGGTTGTGGTGTAAGCATCGTCGGCGTGAATCACCGTATTGATTACCTGTGCATTCTTGTTGTAGAGTGCCGGAGCCATAACCGAAGAATAGGTTGCCGGAGCAATTACCTTGTTCATCACATAAACGACACCATTGTTGGCCATCAACACCTTGTCGAAGATGCGTTTGTAATCACCTACACTGGGATAGGTTTGTGCAGCAAACATCTGGTCCTGAGCATCATTCATAATGGTGAGATACTTGCTGGGGACGGTTTCGTTGAACGAATCCTTCATCAAGTTAGCCACCAAAGGCTTCACGATGTTCAAGGGAATCTGGTAGAGGTTGTAAACGAGATTTTCCTCAGTATTGGGTTTTGAGGCATAACGTTCAATCAACATTTTACCACCACCCGTAAGGAAATAATCTTTCAATGCTTTGTCAGAGGGAACAAACATGGCACCCATATCCTGTTCCTTGGTCAAACCTGAAACCGTATAAGTGTTCCATCCCGGGTCGTAGTTCAGAGCGGGGAAGTCGCCTAAAGGTTCACCTTCGGGATCTTCGGTAACGGCACCGTTCTGTGAACGCTGAGAGATATAAATTTTCTGATAAACCGAGTCGGCAGTAATGTTCTGCAATGCCTTGTATTCCTCGGTCAGTGTTTTATCGTAATAAGGTGCGCTGAAACGTTCGAGCAAGATGCTGAAGAGGTTAGTTTGTCCGTTCGTACGGATAACTTCAGCCATATTCATCGGCGTAGCCAACACCTTGTCGAGTACGTGATAATAACCGTTCAAGCAGGTAACGTCCTGTTCTACGATTTCTGCATCGTAAACGTAGCTGCGTTTCTTAGAGTCAGCATCAGTCCATTCCTTATCGGTTCCGTCAAGGTTGAGCAGGAACGAGATATCGCTGTGCTTAATCTTCTTTTCGTTCATCTGAGCCTCGAGGAAGTGCGTCATCATGGGCACCGTCTTGTCGAGAGCGAGATAAATACCGCCACGCTTGGGATCGCGGAACTTATCCCAGAACTTTTTGTCTTTATTCAGCACTTCACCATTATCTGCCAACTGGCCTTCGCTGAGGTTTTCAGGCAGCTCATTGTACTTAAAATAAGGCACAGAGTCAGTCGTCGCCATACTTGAAAGCTGGCGAAGACAGAGATTCTTAACCGGACCTTGCATGGTGGTAAGCGTCTCAAGCACATAAGCATTGTTGAGCATTGAACCGTTCAAAAGGATACGCTTTTGAGCGGTGCTGAGCTGTTCATAGCTGCGAACAGGATTGCCGACACCATCCGTCCAGGTCGTAGTCTGGAAGAAGGTATTGTAAGCATCGTCATCAGCCACAAAAAGTGTTTTACTACCCGTACGGGACATCACCTCGGTAAGACCCAGGTCATCAATCAACCTAATTACAGTAGTGAACTTACGATCTTGCCTAGTTTTCAAATCGTCGTAGATACTCGCGCGCAAGAAATTCGGCTTGGTTTCATCCAAATCGAAATCATCTGAACACGAATACGTAACGCCGCATGTCGAAAGCAAGCACGCTGCACCGAGCAACGTCTTTCCCATTCTGCAAAAACGGTTTTTCATACGCATTTTTTTTCGATTAAATATTTTGTTTATTGTATTTACTTGGAATTGGGTTTATATCATCGCACTGCAACGATTAAACGTTGACGCACGTTATATGCACTGTTGTGAGTTGATTGCTGACCTAAAAGTGATGTATGAATAAAAAGAAAAATTAGAACTAACTTTTTAACATTTGAACCTTAAAAATTACATATTGCCATCTCGGCTTTACAATTTTAAGAGATTCGCATCACTCTTGAAGTAGGTTATGGCTGCAAATTTAATCGTTTTTTTATGCCTAAGTAGCATTACTACGAGTAATATTTTAGCCATTAAGTATTATTAAGAATCAAAACCACTATAATTGTTAAAGACAAATGAACACCGGAGTCAACATTTGAGATACTAAATGCAACAAATATGATAGTATTGGTTGAAAAAATTAACTCAAATGTAACATATTATTGGCTTAAAATCACAGGTTTCCCACTGCCATTCCTTCTACTTCGATTAACCACTCAGGGCGACAAACGCGGGCTTCTGTGAGTAGAAACGGGGTGTTTGGAAAGCGGATTTGCATGTAGCGACGGAGAACAGGAACATCGGCTATATCTCGCAGATAAACAATAAAATAAGTCATATCCGCAAGAGTTCCTCCGGCTGATTCAAGCAACTTTTCGATGTTCAAAAACAAGCGTCCAGCCTGGGTGAGCACATCGCCCCGAAACAAACACTCGCCATATTTGTCAATACTGGCGGTACCGGACACAAAGTAGCAGCGCTGATCGGGAGCAAGCTGCAAACAGGTTCCGCGTTCAAAGGCTACGCCGTATTCGTGAGTAGGATTGAGATACTCAGGAGCATGAAGATAACTCACGGCACCGGGCTGCAACCCATCGATAGAGAGAAAATCAATAGCTACGAGTGCCTCACGATGTTCGCAAGCTCCACCAATACCGGTGGATGCAATATAGTGGGTGTCAGAAGTTAATCCTTGACGGGCAAAGAGTTCGTTACGTGCCTGTACGACGCCGGCATAATGCCGATCGACATCACGAACGAAAATCCAGGTTCGGTGGCAATGATCTTTCAAATTCATGCCTCGCGAAGTGAGCTGATGAATGTGACTTTCAAAGGCGCGACGTGTCTGGGTCGCAGAATCGGCCGCACCGACATCTGCCCCAAAGCGAACACTTTGATACACAAAGCGTTGACGTGCTGTAGTATGCATTTCCGCAACAGTACCATCCGGTAATTCGTAAACTTCGCGGCTGCATATTGACTGGTTAAACCACAGAAACAAAGCTACTTTGACGCCGCTGAGTGGGGGTTGCTCAATGATGCTGCATACGCCAGAGGGGAAAAGGCGGTCATACAGTGCGTGTTTTACAAGTGCGGGACACTGATTGGCTGCATCTGAAACATAAAGGCGGGCTTGCATCAATTGCGAGAGTTGACAATGATGCTGCGCACAGTAGGCTTCGAACTGCTGCAAAAGGTCGTCGGCCTGTGCAGCAAGAGTATCACCCTGACGTGGTTGCAATATGCTAAAGGAATTCTGACTCATATCTTAATGTCCGCTGCTCTGAACGTGTACATCGCCAGGCAGCTTCGACGTGTTATTCAAAAGAGTTACTGCGACTTCTCTGGTTTTCATGGTAACGAGAAGCGAAAAAGAAAAAAGAATGCAGAAAAAAAACAAGAACATCGGACAAAGGTGCAATAACACCACCCACCGATTGTGTGAACAGGGTTACTAAGGTAAGAAACGCAGCCTGTCTGTGTGCGGCAACATATCTCTGTCAACCATTGCATGCGTTTAGCTGAATACCCCACCCTATTAGTAAAACTAAGAATCTGCTCCGGACGAATGTAAACCTTACCAAGTGCTTTATACCACAGACTGTTTTCAAAGGTGGTTCAACGGATTCAACCGAGGGATAAATTTATTTCTTCTACTTCCTTTACTCCATTTCTTAATACTCATGCAAAAATAATGATTCTTTTTGAAAACAGCACTATTTATACAAGGCTTTTTATCGCAAAATTCTATATAAATGCAGCTTCTGAGAAAAGATTTAAAAATTACCTAATAGCATTTGATATTTGAAGAACATAAAAGACAGCCGACGCAGACTTATGGACGAATACTCAGCAAATAGCCGGAAAAACATAAAAGAACGCTTGAATCACATACATCAAATCATACAAAAACAGCATTTGGCTAACACACAGGGTGAGAAAATACAGACAGCAGGAAACAAGAAAAAAGTATGAGGCAAAATACTTTCACACAGCCTAAGGTGCAGGCACAAAGCCAAAATCGTTATTTAGCCGCATACGAATTGTATATATTTTTTACCGAGATAAAATAATTATAGATTGATATACAGTGTTATACATTATAGAAACCACAATTTTCAAGACGCAGGATTTAAGCAGAAAATAATTTCTACAGAATGGCCCGATACAGACTACTCACAACGGGCATAAAATACCCTGATGCGTGCGGCGTTCGGCAAGGGTGGAACAGACAAGGCGAACGACTTCGTCGGGCTTAACTCCCCAACGGGGTGCAATCAAAAGTGAAGCAGGCGATTGCGAAACAAAACGCTCAACTGCAATGGCAGGATGCAGGCGTTCGATAAAGTCGGCAACGAGGGAGACATAGTCGGGCAATGAAAACAGAGAGAAGCGTTCGGGAAATTCTGCATACTGACGGGCAAAACGCGAACCACGCAAAATTTGCAACTGATGAAGTTTTACGCTGTCGACTTGCCAACGCGAGGCTTCAAAGGCTTGTTGCAGCTGACTTTCGCGACTTTCGCCAAGCAAACCCAAAATAAAATGTACGCCTACATGTATCCCTCGCAAGTGGAGCTGACGAACAGCTTGGGCTGAGGTAGCTACATCATGGCCGCGACCTATTTGCCGAAGTACATCGTCGTTGACGGATTCTATGCCTAACTCTACCATGACGAAAGTTTGGCGGCTGAGGTGTTCGAGGTAATCAAGCCAGGAAGTAGACAAACAGTCGGGACGGGTGGCAAGAACGATGCCGCGAACACCGGGAACAGAAAGAGCTTGGCTGATGTAACACTGCATGACAGAAAGTGGCATATAAGTGTTGCTTCCTGCCTGAAAATAAGCAAGATAGGCTACGTTGTCGTGGGGATGTTTGCGCAAAAAGAATTGCTTACCAGCCTGTAGTTGGGTAGCAACGCTATATTGTTCGCTGCACATGTCGGGCACAAAACTGCGACCGTTGCAGAAGGCGCAACCGCCGTGCGAGACACTACCATCGCGCACGGGACAGGTGGCGCCAACGTCGAGGGGGAGCTTTTGCACCTTACCTTCAAAGTGACGGGAGAGGAAAGCGGCGTAGGTGTAATAAGGAACTTGCATGGCGATTTTATTGAAAAAGAGAAATTTAAACACCTTCTTAACGAGGAAATGTGAAAAATATTGTACATCAAACTTGTTTAATTCGGCACAAAGGGTTAAATTTGCTGTGCGTTATACTTTTTCACACGTTGCTCAAAGAAAAACGAAGGAATCGGTATGTAAATCGCTATTTTTGATGACAAAGTGCAAAATGACGCTTTGTGAATTTATCCACCTTAAAATAATCCGGCCTATCGCACAACATTACTTCTCTACCTCAAAACACTTTAAGTAATGGAAAATTTGACCTTACACACCGATGAAGAATTGGTGGCTCTTTTTGTGTCGGGCTGCAATGAGGCTTTTGATGAACTCTTGCTGCGCTACAAAGATAGGCTGTATTCCTACATTTCATATATTGTCCGTAATAACGACATGGCAGACGACCTCTTTCAAGAGACCTTCGTCAAGGCTATCATGACCCTACGCCAAGGCAGGTATAAGGAGAATGGACGCTTTTATGCCTGGCTGACGCGCATTGCGCATAACTTGCTGATTGACCAGTTCAGAAATGAACGCAATGAGGCGTTGGTTTACGACGAGGAGGATTCAGAAACGGTTTGGCAGGAAGTGGCAATGATGGCAGATGGCTACAGGGAATATGAATTGATTAACGAACAGGTGCTCACCGACGTGAGGGTGCTGATGGACAAACTGCCGGATAACCAGCGTGAAGTGGTGTATATGCGTTTTTATCAGGACTTGAGTTTCAAAGAAATTGCTGACATTACGGGAGTAAGCATCAATACAGCATTGGGACGCATGCGCTACGGCATTATCAATATGCGACGAATGGCTGAAATAAACCATATTTCGCTCTGCGTGTAGTTGCTGCCCCCAAAGGATGCAGTTGACAGCAAAAAAGTGCGCAACTGACACTTAATAGGCTGTATTTTAGATATTGTACACACTAAAAAGCGGTTTTGGCCGTTATATAAGGGAAAAGGATTGATTTTACAGAACCATTTTCTCTTATTAAAGGTGTGCCTATGAACCATTTTACGCATGAAAAATCTTCGGCCAGCGAGGAGTGCTTACACTTTATCCGCGCCTTTGCCCGCTTTTATTTGCCCGAAAAGGACAATGAGGAGGAGGCTCGCCAAATGGCGCGTCGATTTGCTGAAGATGCAGTTGCTTCGAACTGCTGAAATATTGAAGTCGTCTAAACTTTTCTGACGAAGATTTGATTTGGAGATTTATCTCTTCTAAAATCTATCTTCACCTTTAGTTTGGGCCGTTTTTTGACCATTCATCAGTCGTGTAGCTCGCAACACTCCTTCCTTCAAGACCCAAAACGCCTCAAAAATTAAGGCAAATCTTGAATTTCATAAAAGTTCAGACGACTTCATTTTGATTTTACTTGTTTTTGCTGCTTAACTTTGACTGAAATGCCGACAAAAACAGGCTGACGAGACGAAAATTTACTACCAAAAACCGGGCGCGCTCCTTTTGTGTAATCAACGAAAGGAGCGCGCCCGATGCGCTCTGTTGACGCAGCGCGATTTGGCGAAGAAGATAGAGGCAACATCGAATGCAAGGCAATTTGGGAAGTCGGGTTGGCAAGCGGTAGTTAAAAAATAAGTAGGAGAAAATAGAAATCAGAAAAATGTCAGAAAGAGATGAATGATATGAGTAAAAATAGTTGAAATGTCGCATAAAACACCTATATTTGCAGAGCAAAAACTAACTAAACGTAATTTTATCTGCTCATGTTTATCGTTATTCTAATCGCAGCTTTTGGCGTAGCGGTAGGCTATCTTCTGCGCCGCTTCAGCTGGGTACAACATGCCAATCAGGGCATTCATGTAACCATTTGCTTTATGCTCTTTGTTTTGGGCATTTCGGTGGGTGAAAATCCGCTTATCGTGAAAAATCTATGGCGTTTCGGCGGTCAGGCTTTGCTGATTGGATTTGCCAGCATATTGGGCAGTGCCATTGCGGCTGCGCTGATTTACCGCTATCTGTTTACGGGTAAAAAGGACAGAAAGGAGGCTACGAAATGAAACAAAGTTTGTTCGTAGTTTTGGTATTCATCATTGGTTGCGTAGCAGGTTCGGTGTTTGAACTGGATTGGGACTTGCACGATGCGTCGCTCTACATTCTGTATGCACTGATGCTGCAGGTGGGTATCAGCGTGGGCAGCAGCGACAACCTAAAGGAAATGATTAAAAACTTTCACCCTAAAATGCTTTTGCTGCCTTTGGGCACAGTGACGGGTACGCTGCTCTTCTCGGCCATGGCGAGCCTGCTGCTTTTCCGCTATCACTGGAGTGCTACTGACTGTATGGCGGTGGGAAGCGGCATGGGTTACTACTCAGTTTCGTCAATCATCATTACGCAACTGAAAATGGAATCGCTCGGGGCTCAACTGGCTACGGAATTGGGCACGATAGCCCTGCTGGCGAATATCTGCCGCGAAATTTCAGCCTTGGTGTTTGCGCCGCTTTTGGTTCGCTTCTTTGGTCCACTGGCCACTATTTCGGCTGCGGGGGTGACCTCAGTGGATGTGGCGATGCCGGCTATTGTGCGCTACTCGGGCAAGGAAATGATTCCGGTGGCATTGTTCCACGGCATGATGCTCGACTTATCGGTGCCTTTGCTGGTTCCGTTCCTTTGCGAACTTTAATTTATCGCATATCCTAAACTGACAAAAAAGCCACATGGCTGTTACACTCAATGTTTGCTGAGGTAACTGCCATGCGGCTTTATTTTTATAGCCCCTACCCCTGACGGACAGACGATCCGCCCGGGGGTATTGGAATAATAAGTAGGTGTTCAAAATTATTTTATATAATTCTATCGAAGTATTTTTACTTTGAATTACGTTCTTGCACCGCATTTGTTTGCTCTGTACTCAGTCACATAGCCCGCTATGCTCCTTCGCACAGA